>JANPHH010000236.1:0-2154 GCA_031424375.1 Chthoniobacter sp.
AGACACGCCGCAGTTTCTCGATCGGCCTTATTGGAAAAGTTACGTCAACAGCAGCTTCGATCCGAAGACCGGGCAGGGTGTGGTGGTGTATTTCGATTTCGGCGCGCGGCTGGATCCCGATTTCAAACGCGCGATGCTGGAGCTGCTGCAACTGCGCGACGGGATGGTGCACTTCACTCCCGTGCAGGGTTACCCGGCGGCTGCGAAGGCACTCAAGTCGATCCCGCCGGAGGCGGCGGTGATCATGGATTCCATCAGGGCGCTTCCACAGACGTTTGTCGCCCGTGACGACGATCCCGATCCGGTGAAGACCATCGTGGAAGCCCGTGATGCGAAGGCGAAGGCGCTTATCGTCTTGCTCAAAGGTACCGAAGCGCAGGCTTTGTTGGATCGAGGGGAAGAACTCCAACGCGAACTTTCCAGCAAGACCGCACCGCCCGACTCCGAACGGCGCAAGGCGATCCAAAAGGAGTGCGAGGCGCTCGAAGAAAAAATCTCGGCGCTTGTCCACGCGGCGGCATCAAAAACCGCACCGCCCGCCGACCCACCGCCCGGCTTCGAGCGGACGGTGGCGCAGCAGCACTTGAAACAGCAGTTGGAAAAGACGCTCGCTGACGTGCTCGAAACGCAGGCGGCGCTGGCCGCGCGACGATTGGAGATGAACGAAACGCACCCCGCCGTGATCGCACTCAAGGCCAAGCTGAGATCGCTGGAGCAGCAGGCGGAGGTGCTGCGCCGAATCATTACTCCGAACAAAGCCAGTCAGCACGAGAAGCACGAGCCGCCACCGCGCTGAGCCATTCCCTGACTCTTTCTCCCGCGAATGCCCGCGACGCCCGACACCTTCCTCACCACGCGCTGGACGCTCGTGCGCCACGCCACCGGCCACAGCGCCGAGGGACGGCAGGCGCTCAGCGAATTGTGCGCGGCGTGCTACGAGCCGGTCGTCGCCTTTCTCCGCCGCAGCGGGCGCGATGAAGATGCCGCGCGTGAAGTGGCGCACGGGTTCTTCGAGGCGATTTTGGAAAAGCCCACGCTGGGCGGAGCGGAGCCGGGGCGCGGGCGATTCCGCAGCTACCTGCTCGGCGCGCTGAAACACCACCTCAGCCACCGCCGCGAGAGCGATGCGCGGCAGAAGCGCGGCGGTGGCGTGGAGTTCGTCGCGCTGGATGCGGGCACGGATACTTCGCCCGGCATCGATCCCGGCGACGCGCAATCGCTGCCGCCGGATCGCGAGTTCGACCGGCAATGGGCGCTCCACATCCTGCACCGCGCCACCGAGGCCCTCGCCGCCGAATGGCGCGCCGCGGGCAAGGCGGAGGAGTTCGCCGCGCTCCAGCCATTCATCGGCGGCGAATCCGCGCACGGCGATCTCGCATACCTCGCGGCCTCGCGCGGTGAGAGCGCGGCCACGCTGCGCAAGACCGTGAGCCGGATGCGCCAGCGTTTCCGCCACCACATGAAGGCGGAACTCGCCCCGACGCTCGCCGACGGAGCCACCGCCGACGACGAGATGTGCGCGCTGCTCGTGGCGCTGAGCGGGTGAGCAAAGTAGCGCGGGCTTCAGCCCGCCGGGGCTTCCAGTGCGGGACGAACGCGCAATTTGGAGTGGACAGTCCGACGGGCTGAAGCACAAGCAACTACTTTGCGCACCGCCGCGTTGTCAGAGCGCCCGAGTCCTGTCATCAGTGATTCCGATGCTCCGATTCCCACGCCTCATCCTCTGCGTCGCGCTGCTTTCCACTTATGCATCGGCGGAAGACTGGCCGCATTTTCGCGGGCCGACGCGCGATGGTATTTCGAAGGAGAAAGGATGGACTGCGGAGGCGATTGCCACGACGCCGAAAGTGGTGTGGAAAGCGCAGGTGGGGCTTGGTTTTTCCTCAGTCGTCGTGGCGAATGGCCGCGCGGCCACTGCGGGCCACGCGGATGGTAAGGACATGGTCTTTTGCTTCGACGCGGCGACGGGAAAAGAGCTGTGGAAGCACAGCTATCCGGCGGAACTCGGCGACAAGTTCTTCGAGGGCGGGACTACGGGCACGCCGACGTTCGACGGCGCGCGGCTTTACTGGCTGAGCCGGTGGGGCGATCTGTTTTGCTTCGAGGCCGCGGACGGAAAAATCGTGTGGCAGAGAAACATTCAGAAGGAGACTG
>JANPHH010000237.1:0-1895 GCA_031424375.1 Chthoniobacter sp.
CTCCGACGGTGATCGTAAGCTCGACCAAGGTGATGCCGCAGCATTTCTTGAAGAGTGCCTTGAGAGTCTTGCCGGGATTTAAGGGTTTCATGTGGTAGCGGGCAGGTTCGTGGTTCCGTAGAAAGCAAGGTCGGTGCCATAATTTATGGTATTTTTATTCTTCCTCATTGCCTGCGCAGTCTTCGCCTTCGTGAGATGCCGACCGCTTCTCCTCCAGATTGGTAAATCTCGGCAACAATACTATTTGGCATATGTATTGCTGCTTTCCATAATTAACTATGACTCCTTCCGCGACAAACCTCCATCCCACTCCCCGGCGGCTCCGTTGGCCCGGGCCGTCGGAATTCCCAGTCGGCCCAGACGGGCAGGTCAGGCGCATCCGGCGCTCCCTCCGTGCATTCACCCTCCTCGAAACGCTCGTCGCAGCGTTCGTGGTTCTCACCGCGATGGGCGGTATCTTTGCCGTGAGCAGCCGCTGCATGGGGATCATCCGGTGCTCCCAGAGTGTGGGGGTCGCCTCGGCCATTCTCCAGGAACGCATGCAGCAATTGCAGGCCACGGATTGGGAAACGCTGACCGATAGCGAATCGTACACGGATCAGGTCTGGACCGACCCCGAAGACGGCACCACTCAGAACGTCGATGGGCTCTTGAAGACGGCGACTCAATCGGCGACCGCACTCCAGTTGCAAAACCTCGTGGAAACGGTCCGCGTGTCGGCCTACCGGCCCGTCGCGGACGCCACCCCGGAACCGGCGGCAATCACGGCGACCCGGACGGGTTCCACGGTGGCTCTCACATCTGCGGCGACGAATCTCGTGGATGAGAAAATGGTGCGCATCGACCTGCGGATCACCTGGACCGAGGGCAAGTCGGCCCTCCCGCGTTCACTGGGCCTCACAGCGATCGTCGCCCGCCGATAGGAATCTCCCATATGAAAACTCCACTTCGCCGCCTCCGCCGGATCGCCGGATTCACCCTCACCGAGATGCTCGTCGGCTCCGCCGCCGGCGCAATCCTGATCGGAGGACTGATGATCGGGAGCATCGCGGTCCAACGCTCGTTTTCCGCAAACGATCTACTCGCGCGTGCCGAATCGGATGTCCTCCGGGTGGCCGATTACATGTCGCGGGACATCCGCAATGCGACGAGCTTCAATACGACGGCAAGTGGCTCCGTGGTGCTCACGGTGACTGCCGGGGACTACTACAATCGCAACGGCACCCCGACCAACCTCGCGGACGATGTCCCCAATTCTCCGACCCTGGGCCGCACGAGCGCGACTTACGGCACGAGTCCGGTGACCATCCGCTACTTGATCTCCGGCACCCGCATTGCGCGCGAAGTCAGCCGGGTGGATGCGGGGGTCACCAGCGTCTCCACGACGTGGATCGCCGACAATGTGGACACTCTCACCGTCGCGACCAACGCAAATGGGGCCGTCACCTTCACCGCTTCGACCGCGATGAACTACCGCCTTCGCAAGACGGGCGTCCAATCTCCAACTCTTTCCTTCGTCATGGCTTCACAACCCCGCAATCCAATCCCGTAACACCTATGCAACCGTTCCTTAAAAAATCCAAATCCACCGAGGGCGCCGTCCTCGTCGCCTCTATCCTCACCGTCGCTGTCCTTGCGTCCATCTCCGCCGCTGTCCTCTTCAGCGTCGGGGCGAAGCACCAGGACAGCTACCAGTCGGCCGGCTGGAGGGAGGCACTCACCTCGGCCGAATCCGGCGTCGAGAGGGCCATGGCCGAGCTGCGCGCCAGCATCGACGATCCCACCAATGCATGGACCGGGTGGGTGGTCGTCGATTCCGCGGGCAATACCGCGAGTTCGCAGACGATCGATCGCGATGGCCGCTGGGCCGCCGGCTACACGCTGCGCATGAATGC
>JANPHH010000238.1:0-44759 GCA_031424375.1 Chthoniobacter sp.
TCACGCAGGACGACCTCGTCAATCTCGTCGAGTATCTCGCTTCGCTGAAGAAGAAGTAGCCATTGCTTCTTCCTCACGCTCTCGACCGGTACAGGGCGGATCACGCAGGAATTTTGGGCCTTTTATTGGGCGAGAGTTACCCGAACGCGGAAATACCAAGCCTCTTTCGCCCCAACGTTGGGCGGGAAAGATACGCTTACGATTTGGTTCGTGCCGTTATCAGCCAACACCATCGGCGCTACATTGTTATCAATCCAGATGTTGAGATCCGCGCTTAACTGAACGACGTAAGCCACCCCGAGCGTAGCGAAAGCCGTGCGCCGTACAAAAAGAGCACGCCTATCCACGCCGTTGGTCCTCGCCTCCCGTACGGCGATCGGCTGGCCCGTGGCGGTAATCGTGCCGCTGCCGGCGAAGGTGCCGCTGTATTGCAGACCGCCGCCGCCCGCCACCGGGGTCACGCCGAAAGCAAAGTTGAGCAGATTCTTGATGCCACTAGCTCCGAGCACCTGGGGATCTTTCGGCACGCCATATACCGTCGCCCACGCGTTGAAGGCCTCCTCAAACGCAGTCTGCCCCGTCCCGTTCAGCACGATGTCGAACGGGCTTTTCGCCCCGAGCACATTGCTAGCGATGTGAACGGCCGCGCTCCTCGCGCCGCCGGCACCCGGCGTGAAGCTTACCGTGAAAGTCACGCTTCCGCCGCTGGCGGGCACGCTCGTGCCGCTGAGCGCGCTCACGGTGAAGTCGCCGGGGTTCGTGCCTTCTGTGGGCGTGAAGGCCAGCCCGGTGAGGTCGGCGCTGCCAGGGTTCGTGATGGTGAAAACGAGCGCGCTGCTGCTGCCCAGCATCACGGTGCCGAAATCAATGCTGCCGCCATCGGCTATGGCGCTGCTCTGCGCCACGGCGAGGTCGGGCACGCGCGCTTCATCCGAGCCGATGCTCGGCGTGGTGGACGAGCGCGGGTCGCCATCATAATCAGCGGATACTCCGGCGATGGGGGTGCCGGCGGCGTTGACGAGCGCGTTGCCGCCAGGGACGAGGTGCAGGTCGCAGTTTGTAGCGTCCACGAAGATGCTGCTGCTGTAGTTGCCGCCTGGGGTGTTGGCGCTGGAGTGGGTGTCACCTGGCACACTTGCCTGCCATTGCGCGTAGCTGATAGGTGTGCCCGTAAAATTCCCTCCGCTTTTGGAATCAAAAAAATCCGTCGCAGCTGTCAGGCCAGTGCCGGTATAGGTGTTGTAATCGAACACTGCCGAGCCGATGCCGAAGGGAGAATTTGCGTAGGTGGATGCGAAGTGATTGCCGCCCCCAGTGCGCAGGTTTAGGAAGACGTTGTTCTTTACCACGGCGGTCGAGTTGCCGACCCGGTTGAAGGCCCAAGTGTCTCTGCCCGCTCCTCCCGTGCCAGTGATGAGCACCGTGTTAAAGACGGTGACCACAGTGCCGGTAGTCACGCCGCCAACAATATCTTGAATGCCATAGAGATTCTGTGCGGTCGTGCCTGAGGAACCGAGTGTGACCATGTTGTTCACCACCGTGACGGTTTGATCCCCGTTGGGTTGTACGCGCATCCCATAGGCCGCAGCCGAGCTCCCAGCCGAATTGCCAATATTCCATATTCGGTTCGCCGTCACGGTGGTGTCTCCCTTTACGACAGTGATGGCGGATGCAGTGCCGCTCGTCGTCAGGTCATGCACCATGTTGTTGCGAACGGTGTTCGACCCAAGCGCTTCGCAATCAATGCCCGTGAGCGCATTCGTGCGGGCGACGGTCTGGTAAATCGTATTGCGGGCTATGTCCCACGACTTGCTGCCAACCGCCACAGTGACACCATAGGTCGTGAAGTTGAAGAGCTCGTTGTCAGAAATCATGTTCCCGCTGTTCGCCAGTCCATCCGAACTGCCCTCCGAGCAGACCAAACTGGCTGGCACCCCGGCAGCATCGCTGCGGTCGCGGATTTGATTGCCTGCGACGATGTTGTTGTCATTGCCAGTGAGCAATCCCTTGCTGAAAAGGACCACACAAACTGCCGCGTTGGTCGCAGCGCCTTCGACCACGCAGTTACGGACGACATTATTACAGGCGTCATTCACGAATATCAGTGAGGCTCCGCTGCTGCTTGTGTTGCGGAGGGTCAAATACCGCCCGGTGCCGCCGAAACTGCCGTCAATGGTCACCCCTTGAGCACCGCTGATGCAGAGCAATCCGTTCGCCCCCGCACCGGAAATAGTCCGCATCGTCGCGCTGTCAGGCTGGATCGTCACTGTGAACGGGTTGACGGTGGGCGGGTAATTGCTGTCGGAGGAAAATGCATTGAGCGATGTGCTTCCATCCTCAATCGTGTCGCCTGCAAGCTTCACAGTGAGGTTGCTGGCAAGCACCCGAGAGTTGAGGGCAGCGAAAAGCCCCCCGGAACCGGATAGGTTGGGGAAACTGCCGCCAGGTCCGACCGTTAAGGTGCCCCCCAGGGGAGCCTCGATGGTGTAACGGTTCACACCACTCGTCGGTTTCGCGTTCACGTTCTGCACCGGAGGACTCGCCGATGCAGTCGCGCCGTATGGAGCAGAGCGGAAATGGCCCGCTGCATCCTGTGCTACGACAAAGTATTCGATCTTGTCGCCATTACTCACCCCGCCGCCGCTCAACAGAGCGTAGTCTATTGTAAAGCTATAGGGATTGCTTGCGCTGCTGGCGGTTACAAATTTCCAACCATTGCCAGTCGAGTTGTTCGGCACTCCGAAGACATCCGCCTCAGTTGTTTTCTTGAAATTGAGTCGCGGGGCGCTTGCGCCGCTGGAAATGCCGCTAGGGCCGTTGATGCTTGCCCAACCGGCAAGGACGCGATTTGCGGTGGTGCTGGAGCCCAGCAACGGGTAGGCTATACCGAGACCAAAGTCTCCTGCGTCTGCACCGATGTCTACCGGCGAGAGGGCACTGCGAATCTGCCCGTCGAAATCATCCGTGACCCCCACCTCCACCCCCGCTCCTTCCGCGGGGGAGTTGGCCTGCAAATGCAAGTTCAACGTGGCAGCACCGCCCAATGGCGCAACGAAGAGCGGGTCGGCGTTGAGGCTCGCCGAATCCTGACCGGTTACGGTTTGCCACACGGCGAGAGTATTGTAATCGGCAGCGTCGTAGTTTCCAAGCACGCCACCAGTGGCGTTGACGAAGAAAATATTGCTATTGCCGGTCAGTCCAATCGAATTCACACCAGTGCCGCCGTATTGCACGGCATAGTGCTTTCCAGAACCGCCACTGTTGGTCCGAGCGTTGACGAGGATGTTGTTGCGAAAGTCCCGCGCATTGCTCGCCCCGCTACTGGCGAGAGCAAACGTGTTGCTCGCACCAGAGGACTGCGTGCCGCAGATATACACCGAATTATGAAAAAAACTCCGACCTGCCGACGAGTTTCTGTTGAAGATGCCCATCACAGAGGAAGCACCCGCCGTGCTGACTCCGCCGGCATCGAGGCCCACGCGCACCATGTTGTTCCGCGCGACGAAGGTGCCCAAACTGAAATCCATCCCGACCAACTGCGATGCTGTTCCGGTGGAGGCGATGGAAAGGCCATGCACCAGATTGCGCGCGACATCGCTCTGGCCCTTGTTAGAGCTTCCCGCATATGCAATCCCAACGACGCTTACGTTTGCTGTTGCGGCTGTGTTCGCGATTGAATGCACGACGTTCTGGGAAACAGTTCCGCGAGTCGTGGTTGACACAATCAGATAGATGCCAAGCGCCGACGACCCGCTACCGGCCAGTGTATTCTGGCTCGTCGTGGACAGGTTGCGAATGGTGTTTCCCGTAATGGTGTTCGTGCCGCCGCCGCTAATTACGATGCCGCCAATCTGACCAGTGGATGCGGTTCCTGCGTAGTTATTGTTGAGGTTGGCAACGGTGTTGGCTGTGATGATGTTGTCAATCCCACCGAGAGGGAACAGAATGCCTGTAACTTGCTGCCCGGTGGCGGACGTGGACGATGTCGCGGCGTTAAGGCTATTGACGGTGCTGGTGCTGCCGATGAGGTTACTGGTGACGGTGGTGGTCCCCAGACCATTGCTAACTTGGATGCCGGTGAGCGAGGTGGAGATGATGCTGTTCGAACCGTTCACCGTGATGGAGCCGATGGTGTTGTTGGCGATTGCAACCATGCCGTCGTTCCCCGACTTGGCGATACCGAAGCTGGTGCCGCCCGTTCCCGAAGTGGTTACGGAGATCGAACCCGTGCCGCTGCCGCTCCCGATGGTGTTGCCCGTCACCGTTCCGATGTTCGCCGAACCTAACTCGAGATAAATTCCGCACCACACGCCTGGACGCAAGATGGCGTTGCTGGAACTAGTCCAGATCACGTTCGCAATAGTATTCCCCTGCACACTGCTCGGCGTGACTTTACCCACGTTGAGCCGGATGCCTTGGAAAACATACGCAGTCACGGTGCCTGTCGTCGTCCAAGGAGCGCCGCCCGCACTCGCGGCGCTGCCGCCAATGAAGTTGCCAGTGACCGCAAAGTTGTTTCCGGAGGTTGTATTTATGTAGATGGCTCGGACGTTTGCGGCAACTGCGACGCGACTAACTGTCTGGTAGAAGCTGTTGCCGGCGATCGTCCAATCCGTGTTTCCCCCTTCCAACCGCACACCCGCCGAATCCGTGGCAGTGGAGCCGTAGAAATTGAAGATATTGCAATTGGAGATGGTGTTCCCGCTATTATTAGCTGCGGTGGTCGTCGTGCCAAGCGAGTAGAGGCCGTTGACCGGGGTGCTCGGGCCGTCGCGGATGTCGCAATGGTCAATGGTGTTGTTGTCATTGCCATTCACGCCTGTCGTGGTGCTGAAGACTACGGTGCCGCTGCTGGCGCTGGTGTTCACGCCTCGGAGTGTGGTGTAGCGAAGGGTGATGCCGCTGGCCTCATTGATGAAGCGCACCGCCGCGCCGCCGGTGCTGGTGTTCGCGATGGTGAGCTGCGAGGCCGCACCGCCGCCGGTCCCGGCATTGCTGCCCACGCCACCGGGCCGTCCGTCAAAGGTGACAAACTGGGCGCCATTCAAATCCACAGTTGCTGCTGTGGTGTCCGCACTGGAGATGGAAAGCCCCGTCGCGCCGCTGGCCGGGCGGATGGTGAGGGTGTTCGCCGCGCTCGCGCCATTGAGCGCCGGAATGGAGAGCGGGAAGGTCTCGACGGTGCTCACGTAGGTAGGCAGGAGTTCAAGGACGAGCGCACCGCCCAATCCATTGCCTGTGATTTGGATGTTCGCGATGGCGGCGGTGAGGCTGGCATAGTTCCCCGTGGGCCCGACGGACTTCGTGCCCGAGAGCGGGGCGGCCGAGGCAATCGCCGAAAGGAGGCCGAGCAACGATATCTGGATGACAAGGTGCGATTTCATGCTGAAGGGTCGACTTCGACCTGCGGGAATTCTGAAGGTGGCAAAAGCGCGTCCGCGGGCCGTTCGGAGTTTTCCAAATCGCGTCATGCAACGACGGCGGCTGGTCCGGCCCTTACGACCGGACAAACTGCCGGAGACGAATCCCGGCTAGAATAGGGTGCGCACATGTGGAAAGGGAGGTGATTTCAAAAAAACTACTGCGCCCCGCACGAACGGTCAGACCGCTTTCTGGAGCAAACCCTGCACTCACCGCGAACTCTCCCGCTCGGAGTGATGGTTTTAGGGCGCACATTTCGGATTCCACCAGAAACCCGTCCGACCGTGAACAACCAGGGCAACTGCGGTGCAAACAAACCGTGCCCGATCCGCCCCACCGCCACCCGAAGAAGTTAGAGGTCCTTCGGCAGGCCGCCACTGAAATCCGTGGTAAATCGTGGAAAAACCGGCTCCGAGTGTCATGCAATCCCGCACCTCTAATCACGCTCCCATATCTGGAATCCTCAGGGTGACAGGGTTTTGGTGAGTCAATGCGCCAAATCGGAAGCTATGCGGATATCTAAACAACTTCTCGCTGCGCGCTCAGTAAGCGCACTCGATCACCGTCCGCTCGCCGCAGCCGCAGATCACCACGATCTGCTGCACCCGTCCGTCCACCTGCACCATCTCGATCTGTGCTTCACCGTGCGGCTCCGGTTGAGCCGGCGGTTCTTCACGTGCGCTGTGCGCATTGGAGAAGAGCGGTTGGAAACCGGTGGCCGGGGCGACCCCGCGTGGTTGCGGCGCAGTGAGGCTGCGCGCGTTGAGAACTTCGTCTAGAGCAGTGAATGTCTTCATTTGTGAACGGAGAGGGAGATCGTGATGCGGTCGTTGGCGTCGGAAGTGGCTTCCTTGCCCGGCACGGGGCGGCGGTCCCCGTAGCCGGTCACGCGTTCGATCATCTTCGGATCGACGGCGTAATGTTCAAGTTTGCGCCGGGTGGCGTTGGCTCGTTCAGTCGATAGTTCCCACGGCCCGAAATTTTGATCCCCCGCGCCCGGCGTCGAGCGCTGATCGGCAGAGGTGTAGCCGTCGATATAGACCCGCAATTGATTGCGATCCACGATCCACGCGAGGTTCTGAAGCACGAGGTTGCCCCAGTCCGTTAGCTTCGAGGTGCCGGGCTCGAAAAGCGGCTTGGCCGTGCGGTCGTAGAGCGTCACCCGCAGCTCGTCGGAGGTGAGCTGGACATCCGCGACATCCTCATCTGTCGCCGTGTCTTGAACGTCCAGCATCTTGCTCAACTCGCTGGCGAGCGCATTCATGAAGGAAAGATTCGCGGCGGACGATGTATTGCGCGTCTTGTCCTTGCCCACCGAGCCGCCGTTTTTTCCCTGCATCACGCCGACGCTGCGGTCGGTCATCGCATTGAAGGGCTGCTTAAAGTAGCGTGACGTCGCGAGTAAGATTTCCTGATCCTGTGCGCTGATCCAGAGCACGAGAAAAAGCGCCATCATCGCCGTGACAAAGTCGGCATAGGCGACTTTCCAGGCTCCTCCGTGATGTGCTTCCGCTTTTTTCTTGGCCATATTTAGCCGTCCTTTCCGACGCCCTTCAGCATCGCTTCGAGCTCATCACCGGGCGGCTGCACAGCGTGGTCGAACGCACGGCGCGCCAGCTCCACCGCCATGATCGGCGCCATGCCAGTGGCGAAGCAGCTCACGCCCTTCATGATCGCGTTGTAGTATCCGAGTTCGATCATGTTGTTGTGTTTGATGCGGCCCGCGAGTGGATTGATGAAGCCATATGCCCCCAAGATCCCGAGGAAGGTTCCCGTCAGCGCCGCGGCCACCTTTTCGCCGACGACCTCCGGACCTTCGGCGATGGAGGCCATCGTATTGATAATACCGAGCACCGCCGCGACGATCCCGATCCCCGGCAGCGAATCGCCCACGAGTTGGAGCACATGGATCGGACCGCTGTTTTCCTCTTCCATGACCTCAATCTCGTGCTCGAATAACTCCGAGATTTGTTCCGGTTTGATCCGCCCGTCGATGAGCGGTTTCAGCCCGCTACATAAAAAGGCGACTCGATGGTGGTCTTTGCTAAACGAGGGATACTTTTGAAATAGCGTACTCGCTCCGGGATCATGCACATGATCCTCCAGCGCGGTAACCCCGCTGCGTCGCGCGAGCATGAACATCTCGTAAAGCAGCTTCAGCAGGTCAGTGTAGTCCTCCTTCTTGCTCCCTCCTTTCAGCGACGCAATGATCAGGGTCAGCGTTAGCTTGATCGTGGAGGTGGGAGTGGAAACCACGACGACGCCGAGAGAGATGCCGCCGATGACGATGAACTCCGAGACGTGCAGCAACGCGAGCGGATTTCCCCCAGCGTAAATGAATCCGCCGATGGTCGCGACGAACACGATGACGAAGCCGATGATGACAAACATGATTTAGTAGGCGGGTGGCTTCATTGCCCGCTGCAACCAGGCGCCTAGGCTGAGCACGGCCTGGGTGTGGATCTGGGAAATGCGGCCCTCGGTGAGGCCAAAGGCGGCGGCGATCTCGGCGAGACGCATCTCCTCGAAGTAGTAGAGCGCGAGAACCTTTCGCTGCACCTCGGGGAGCCTTTCCATCTGGGTGGCGAGCAGCGCGATCATTTCCTTCTTATCGAGAGTGTCGGCCGCGCCGGCCTGCGTCTCGTCCGCGATGATCTCGTGCAGCGCGAGGGGATCGGATTCGTCGCCGAATGCATCGGCATCGAGCGGCAGCAGCGTCGCCGGCTTGATCTCGTCGAGCACCGCGGAGTACTCGGCCGCGGTGAGACCGAGTTCGGCGCAGGCTTCCGCTTCCGTCGCCGGGCGGCCGAGACGCTGTTCGATCTCGGAAAGCTTCTCCGTCACCTGCCGGGCGCGGTCGCGGGCCGAGCGGGGCAGCCAGTCCATCCGGCGCAACTCGTCATGCACGGCGCCGCGAATATGCATGGAGGCGAAAGCGGGAAACGTCGCTTCCTGAGCGGCGTTGTATTTCCGCACCGCGGCGATGAGGCCCGCGGCGCCGACGCTGTAGAGATCTTCGATGTCGAGCACCGCCGGCAGATAGATGCGCATGCGGTCGACCGTGTGTTTTACCAGCGGAAGATAGCGCTCCACGAGCTGTCGCTCGGGCGTCTCACTCTGGTAGGCACGGGCCGCGGGGGCGGCCACGGCCGGGGCGGGAGGCTGTACAGGCGTGCTCAAATCGCCGCTCCCGTCTTGGCTGGCTCCGCGATCTCCGTCCGCTGGCGGCTGATTTCGCCGATGATGTGATTGCGCACCGTGAGAAAGAAGACAGCGTGCAGCGCTCGAAACAGAACCGCTCCGACCAGGCAACCAACGGTGGCTGCGGTCACGCAGGAAGCGGGAGCATTCCCGGCTCTCCAGCTCGCGAGAAACGAGAGCACGAAGCCGAGAAATCCACCGATGAGGAGGAAGAATTTCATGAGGTAGTTACCTGCTCAGCAGCTTCCCTACCAAGGGCGGGGAATGTCCGGGCGAGGATTGCCGAGACGACGCTTTCCTCGATGTCGCCAGCGACGTTTTGGCCACTGCTGAGGAAGAGTGGGCTCAGATGACTTCCCAACAGCACGTCGAGAAGTTTGCCCCAGTGGATGAGTTCGTCGCAGTGGGTGAGCACGAGATGCGTGCAGCCGATTTGCTCCCCGGCGCGGCAGAGGTGCTTGAGGATCGCGGCGTCGTAGGCGGCATTCACCACGAGGACGTGACTCGTCGGCCCGAGTGGCGTGATCTCGTGGGCGAGTCGCTCGATCTGGTCGTGATCGTCGAGGGCAAGGCCGGGGAGGTCGACATAGAGCTGTGCGGCCGGATCGAGATCGGGCACATCGCCCACCGCGCGTGCGCACGGCACACCCATCGCGTCGCAGAAGACCGACAAACCATCCCCGGGATTGGCGCTATCGAGGTCGAGCTTGAGCACGAAACCCGTCTTCTGGCGGACGAATACGTCCGCCGCGACCAACTTGCACAGGGCGGTCGTTTTGCCCGATCCGGGACTGCCGACGAAGACGATCCGGTTGCCCAGCGGCCGGCGCGGCGCGGCGAGCAGTTCATTCGAAAGCAGTGCGGAGACGCGGGTCAATCCGAGCCCCGCCGGCATCCGCTCGATGACTCGCCATGCATCGTTGGCCTGGAGCCGGGCGAGCACGGTGTTGGACACGCCCGCCGCACGGATCATGCGGACGAGCCGGGATTCATCGGGGGCCGGCTCGTTATCTCCCGGAGCAGCCGCAGGGTACGCGGCAGGAGGCTTCGCCGTCGCCGAGTTCGGGCTCGGCAAAGTTGTCGGAGCCGCTCGCTCTTGTTCCGCGGGGCGGTCGTCCCGTGCTCGATGCGCCGGGCTCGCGACCGCTTCGCGCTCCGGGGTCGTCACCTCCGCGGTCACTTCCAGTTTGGGCGCAGTGAGGAAGCGCGCGAGCCCCTTTCCTTCCACTTGCTTCACCGAGATGACCCGCGCGGCGGTGCCGAAGCGCTCGCGGATGATGTTCACTGCCTCCTCTGCGGAACGGACGACGAAGCGATGTTGTTTTGCACTCATAATTCAGATCAGGCGGCTTTCTGGAGGTGCGCCGGCAGCACCACGATCGCGAAGTTCTGGATCTCGGTTTGCTGCGGCAGTTCCTGGTAGGAGAGGACGACGAGTTTCCCGAGCGATGGCTCGAAGAAGCGCTTGAACGCGAGGCGCAGCTCGACGGTGGTGAGGAGCACAGGCGCAATCCCCTGCTCCGCCATCTCGGTCATGCGCCGCGTGAGTTCGGTGAGAAGGTGTTGGGCGAGCTGCGGGTCGACGACCAGTCCGATGTCGAACTGCGTGCGCTGCACTTTCGCCGCGAGCATTTGCTCGAGCCGCGGATCGAGCGTCATCGCCTTGAGCAGTCCGGGCTGGCACTCGTATTCGCTGACGAAGTAAACGCCGAGCCGGCGGCGCACCTGCTCGGAGAGGTCGTCCGGATTTTTCGAATGCGGTGCAAAATCCGCGATGCACTCCATGATCACCGCCAGGTTTTTGATCGCGATGCCTTCGCGCAGCAGATTCTGCAGCACGCGCTGGATGACGCCGATGCTGACGAGGTCGGGAATGAGTTCGTTGACCAGCGTGGGATTCGTCTCCTTGAGATGATCGATGAGTCCCTGCACGTCCTGTCGGCCGATGATCAGATTCGCCGATCGCTTGATACTTTCCGAAAGGTGCGTGATCAGGACGGACGCAGGATCGACGACCGTAAAGCCGTGGATTTCCGCAGAGCGCTTTTCTTCGTCGCTGATCCAGATGGCCGAGATGCCGAAGACCGGCTCGACGGTCGCCGTGCCTTTCAACTCCACCGGACTGCCCGCCACGTTCATCGCCAGCCATCGGCCGGGGATGATGCGCCCGCGGGCGATTTCCTTTCCGCGCAGGAGGAATCGATATTCATGGCCTTCCAGTTCGAGATTATCGCGGATCGCGATCGGCGGCACCACCACGCCCATCTCGCGGGCGAATGATTTGCGCACGCCGGTGATGCGGTCGAGCAGATCGCCCCCGTTCTTTTTCTCCGCGAGTCCGAGCAGGCTCACCCCGAGTTCGATGCTGAAGACATCGATCGACGTGAGCTTGCGGAAATCATCCGGCTGGCTGCCCTGCCCCGGCTCCTCCGCTTTTCCGCCCTTGCCCGCGACCGCTTGCAACGCCGCCACTTCGTGCGGTTCCGGGGCCGGCGGATTCTTACTGATCGTAAAGGCGACGAAACCCGTCAGGCCGGCCAGGAACGCAAACGGCAGAAATGGCATTCCCGGTGCCGCACCAAAGAGCGCGAGCATGCAGGCAGCGATCCCGAGTGCCCGCGGATACTTCGTGAGCTGGCCGCTGATGTGCGCGCCCAGATTGGAATCCTCCGAGGCGCGCGTGACCAGGATACCCGCAGCGACGCTGACGACGAGCGCCGGCACCTGCGTCACCAATCCATCGCCGATCGAAAGCAGCGTGTATTTCTGCAAGGCCTCGACGACTGGCATTCCCTTTTGCGCGATGCCGATCGCAAAACCACCGAGCACATTGATGATGGTAATGAGGATTCCTGCCACCGCGTCGCCGCGCACGAACTTGCTCGCACCATCCATCGATCCATAAAAATCGGCCTCCTTCTGAATTTTCAACCGGCGCCGTCCGGCGGTCGCTTCATCGATCAGTCCCGCATTCATTTCCGCATCGATGGCCATCTGCTTTCCAGGCATCGCGTCGAGGGTGAACCGGGCGGCCACTTCCGCGATGCGGCCCGCGCCTTTCGTGATCACCATGAAATTGATCACGATGAGGATCAGGAAAACGACCGCTCCCACCACATAGTTTCCGCGAATCACAAAGTGGCCGAACGCTTCGATGATATTGCCCGCGTATCCATCGACGAGGATGAGCCGCGTCGAGGCGACATTCAGGGCGAGGCGAAACAGAGTGACGGCGAGCAGCAACGTCGGGAATCCTGAAAAGTCAGACGGGTCCTTGAGGTAAACGATGATCAGCAGGATCAGCAAAGAGATGCCGATGCTCGCGGCGAAAAACAGATCGAGCAGCATCGCAGGAATCGGCACGACGAGGAGGAGGATCGTGCCAAAGAGCGCGATGACAAAAAGCAGATCACCCTTCTTCAGCGCGCTGATGAACTTCGATCCCCCGAGACGAGCTAACGATTCCATGACTTAGGCGAGACCGGCCCTCCGGACCTTGAGTTGGTGGAAGTAATAGCGATGCGTCTTGTAAACAAAGGCCAGGATATCCGCCACCGCCTGATAGAGTTCGATCGGGATCGTTTTTCCGACCCGGGCGTGTTTGAAAAGCGCTCGCGCCACTGGCTTGTTTTCGACCATCGGCACACCGTGTTCGATGGCCAGCGCCTTAATCCGTTTGGCAAAAGCGTTTTCGCCTTTGGCCAGCACCACGGGGGCCTTGTCCCGCCCGCGCTCGTATTTCAAAGCCACGGCGAAGTGCGTCGGATTCGTCACCACCACATCGGCGATGGGAATCTTGCCGAGCATCTGTTTCTGGAGAAAGCGGCGCGCCATCGCCCGGCGCAAGGCCTTGACATGTGGGTCACCCTCGGAATTGCGATGCTCGTCCTTCACCTCCTGCTTGGTCATCTTCAAGTCGGCCTGCACTTTCCGCAGTTGGTAGACGTAGTGCAGGGTGGCGATGCCGCCGAGCGCGAACGCGAACCGGCCGAGCAGCGTCCGCGCCGTATCCAGCATGAAACCGCCGAGCCGCATCGGAGGCACGGGCGTGTAAAAGATCGGATCGTGCGCGAGATCCTTCACCGCGCCCCACACGATGAAGATCACGATCGTAAGCTTCGCGGAGTCGCTGGCGAGCTTGACAAAACCTTGCGCGGAAAACACTCGCGCCAGACCGCTGACAGGATTCAGTCGCGAGAATTTGAAACCCAAAGCGCCCGGCGTGAGCCGAAATCGGCTTTGCAGCCCACCCGCCAGCGTTCCGGCTAGTGCGCAAGTGCACGCGACCGGCAGCACCAGACCGAGCAAGGTGGTGGCCGCAGGGGCCGCCCACTCGTTTACGGCGTCCGCCTCGATTTTGTATTTCCCGAGATGCCCGAGGATACCCACCGTAATCGCGAAGAGCTGCTCGGTGTATGCCTTGCTTTCAAATGCAATGGCGAAAAAGCCGGCGAGCAGGACAAAAACCAGGTTGATATCGCCGGACTTTGCGAACGTCCCTTCATCGAAGGCATCGCTCAGCTTTTTGTCCGTCGGCTGCTCTGTTTTTAGGTCCTTGTCGGACATGGTTTTGGGGTCACGGAATGAGCCTCAACATCAGCTCGGGAGTCCGCCGAAGCTCGGTTAGCACGAGCTGTGCCGTGACTCCTACGGTGAGCCCGAGGACCGCCAGACCCACCAGGATTCGCGCCGCAAAACTTTCCGAAAAAACATTCATGCTGGGTGCCGCTTTGCCGAGAATCGCGAAAGTCAGTGTAACGACAAAATTCACCGCCATGATCGGAGCGGCAATTTGCACCGCGATCAGGAAGATATTGCCGGTGGTCTGGACAAAAACTTCCCCTGCGTTCGCGTTGAACCCAATCGCTCCGGGAGGCGATAGCGCAAAGCTGCGGACGAACGCGGCAAAGACATAGTGATGAGTGCCGGACAGAAGAAAGAGCAACGCGGCCAGTTGCGTCATGGCCAGACCAATCGGGCTGGGATTGGTCTGCGTCATCGGATCCAGTTGGGAACTCATGGAGAGGCCCAGCTCGGTGGAAATGAGCGCGCCCGCAATCTCCACGGAATAGAAGACCAGCCGCGTTCCCAGGCCCATCAGCAGGCCAATAACCAGCTCGTGGAACATCGCCACGACGAGCACGCCGAGATCTTTCGGAACGGTGACAGGTCCACTCAGCGTCGAGCTGACCACCCAAGACAAAAACGCGGCGAGGGCGATGCGAACCACCACTGGCATGCGCCCGGAAAACACCGGCATCAACGCAAACAATCCGCCCGTGCGGGTAAACGCCATCATCCATACGAAGACGTCACGCTCTGACATGCGCTCGTCCTATCTCACGACCTCCGGAAGACGGGTCAGAAACGAGGTGGTGAACTGCATGAGCGTGCGCAGCATCCATGGCGCGACGAGCACCAGCGCCGCGGCGATTCCAACCAGCTTCGGGACGAACGACAGCGTCTGCTCCTGAATGCTCGTTACTGATTGCAACAGACTGACCGCAACCCCCACGACAAGCGAGACCAGCAGGATCGGACTCACGACCAGCAGCGACGTCGTGATCAAAACGCGCAGCACCTCCAACGATTGTTCCATATTCATAGGCTAAAACTCTCCACGAGCGAACGAACGACGAGGTGCCAGCCATCGACCAGCACGAAAAGTAGCAGCTTGAACGGCAGCGAGATGAGCACCGGTGGCATCATCATCATGCCCATCGACATGAGCGTGGAAGCGACGAGAAAGTCGATGACGAGGAAAGGAATGAAGATGAGAAACCCCATTTGAAATGCAGTCTGCAACTCACTGACCATGAACGCAGGGGCAAGCACGGCCAGCGGCACTTCGTCGAGTTTCGTAGGACCACGACCTGCCAAACCAAGAAAGAAGTCCACTTCGCTCGGGCGCGTCTGCCGGAGCAGAAACTGGCGGAGGGGCGCCGAGGCCTTCTCATAAGCTACCTCCGTTGTGATCGTCTTCGCCATGTAAGGCTGCAACGCCTCCTCGTTGATCCTCTGCCCTACCGGTGCCATGATGAAAAAGGTCAGGAAGAGGGCCATGCCGATGATCAGTTGGTTCGAAGGCGCGCCCTGCACGCCGAGTGCACTGCGCACAAAGCCGAGCACAATTACGATTCGGGTGAAGCAGGTCATCAGGAGCAGAATCGAGGGCGCCAGTGTCAGGACCGTCATCAGCAGCACGATCTGGATCGCGCTCGAGACGTTCGTCTGCTCGTTGCCGCCAATATTGACCGTGAGTCCCGGTGCGATCGTCGTCGCCGGTTCCTGCGCCGGGGCTGCCCCGCTCCCCAGCGAAAAAAGGACGACCCACAGAAGCAGCGTCCGCACGACGAATGATTTCATTTCTCATCCTCCGCCGCGATTTGGGGAAATTCCGGCTCCGCACCGGACAGGGTGCACAGGTAATCAATCCGGCCCGGACACACTCCAATGAGCATCTTGCGGTTCTCATACTCGGCCACGATCAGAAACTGCCGGTTGCCGAGCATTCGCGTCTCGCTGATTTCCAGCTTCCTCGGTCCTTTCGGCTTCGGTTGGAGTAACGAAAACCCGTTCCGCATCACATAGAAACCGCCCCCGAGCAGCGCAACGAGCAGGAAAAGGTAGAGCGCCAACTGAACGGAACTTCCAGCCGGAGGAGCCGGATAACTTGCAACCGCACGGACCGCCGCGGTAGCGGCCGGAGTTGCGGCTGCTTCCTGTGCATGTAAGGGCGCCGCGAAACCGGCAGCCGCCAGGAGCAGAATCAGGCCGAGGGCCCGCTGCTTCATGCCTCGCCTCCGAGAATCTGCGTTATCTTGATTCCAAAGTTCTCCTCCACAACCACAACCTCACCGAGCGCAATCAGCTTGTCATTCACATACAAGCCGACCGGATCGTTCGCTCGCTGATTGAGCTGGAGCGTCGCTCCGGGATTCAACTCGAGCACATCGCGCATCGCCAGTTGGCAGGAACCGAGGCGCACGCTGAGTTGCACGCGGACGTCGAGGACTGTGTTGAGACGAGGGTCGTCAGCGACTTGGGACATAGATTAGTTTTGAGGAAGGCGTAACCGGAGTTGCACGGCAAGGTGGCCGTTCTGCACGCCAAGCGTTCCGGCAAACTCTTCCGTCGCAGAGAGACGCAGGCGCGTATCGTGGATTGCGTCCCGCCCGAGTGGGATGACGTCGCCGGTTTGGAACTTCATTACTTCGGCGAGTGTGATCTCGCGGACCCGCCACTCGGCCACGATGGGGACCGAAATCGCGGCATACGAGGAGCGCCATTGCATTTGCTTCGCCTGTGGATCCTCCACCTGTACTGGCGAACTCTGCATCCGCCGCACGAAAGGCTCAAACATTACGAATGGAACACCAATCTGAAGTTGTTCCTTGGTTTCACCAAAGGAGACCTCGAGTTGCAGAACCATGAAACTCGACTCCGGCGGCGCCGTCTGGAGGAAACGCCCGCTGGACTCCGTTCCGATGCACTGCGCTTTCAGTTTGGTTGCGGAGTCCTCCCAGAGGTGGGTCCATTCCTTTAGGACCAGTCCGACCGCCTCTTCGAGCAGTGTGGTCTCGATCTCGGAGAGGATTCGATCCGGACCCACCGCCCGTCCTTTTCCACCCAGAAGTCGATCGGCCATCGCGAGCCCCAGCTTCAGCGTCATCTCGACGACACCCACCCCGCGGAGCGATTCGACCTGAAAAAGTGAAATATGCGTCGGATGCGGCAGCGCGTCGCAAAATTTTGCGAACGGCACGCTCTGGAAACCGGCGGCTTTCACCATGCAATCCATGCGCAGAAATGTCGACAATCGGGAAGCGAGATGGCCGGCGAGCTTCTCGTGCAACATGGCAAACTGCCGCAACTGGGTCTGGCTCAGGAAACCTGGGTTTCGGAAATTATAGACTTCGATTTTTGCCGGATCGATTGTCTTCAGACGATCGCCATGCAGGTCGAAAACCGCGCCGATGCTGATCGGAACTGTTGCGCTGGATGGCTCTGGCGCAGCATCACTCATTGAATGACGAAATCCGTGAAATAGATCTGCTCGACGAGGTCGGACTTCAGGGCCTGGTTGAGGTTGGCGAGCAATTCATTGCGCACCACATTCTTGGCGCCGGGCGCTTCGAGGTCCGCCATCGTTTTTGCACTGAGCACATTGATCGCCACGTCGAGGAGCTGCTTTTTCCGCTCCGTCATAATTTCAGGCAGTTTGGGGTTCGAGCCGAGCGTGGTGAAGTTTACTTTTAGGAATCGCGTTCCCATCGAACCGGAGAGGTTCACCACGACATTCTCGAAATCGAACGTTGCCTCACCCTTTCCCCCTTCCTTTCCCTTCCCGTGAGCGCCTCCCCCATGGGAAGCACCACCGCCGCCATGTGATGCCTCTCCCCCACCTTCCGCATGGGCTGCGCCGCCTTCGGTCGTCTGCTGCGCGATCAGTCCGCGGAGCTTCGGCAGGAGAAGGAATTCTGCCGTCGCAAATGAGATTGCGGGCATGAGGATCACCGCCGCGATCAGCGCCGGCCAGGGACTGGCGGCTTTCGGTGGCGCGGCTTCCGCGAGGGCGGCATTGGCTTCGGCGGGAGGAGCGGGCTTCGACATAGAAATGGGAGTTAGAGTCGCTGCTTAGCGCTTGAGATTGATGACTTCCTCGAGCATCGAGTCCGAAACCGTGACGATCCGCGAACCCGCCTGGAAGCTCCGCTGCGTGGTAATCATGTTCGCGAATTCCTGGCTTAGGTCGACGTTGGAGAGTTCGAGCGTTCCTACGACGACTTCGCCATTTCCCGACGAACCAGGGGAATTGCTGGTGCCCGTGAGCGCGATGCCACCCACAGGGCCGGCCGCTTCAAATCCGCTGAAGAGATTGTTTCCTTCGCGAGTCAGGGCATTGGGATCGCGGTAGTTTTGCAGGAGCACGCGGCCGATTGTGACAGTGTCGCCATTCGAGAGACCGATAATGACATCGCCTTTGCGGCTTACGGTAAATGACTTTTGACTCGGCTTTGCCGCATCGACCTGAGCATCAGTGTAGGTTCCGCCGGTACTGTTGGTAATCCCACTCCCGACGCTGGTTTCGAACGAAATCTTAACGTCGCCGACAGCCGAGGGCGCCGTTGCGGTCTTAACGAACTTCAACGCGCCATTCACGTCGGTTGCGTCAAAGGTCGCTGCGCCGTTGTTGAGACCCTGAACTCGGTAGCCCTCGGCCGTAACCAGATAGCCCTGGTCATCGATTCGGAAATCCCCGGAACGAGTCGCGTAGGATACTCCGTTGACACTATCACGGACGATAAAGAATCCATTTCCAGAGATTCCAAGGTCCGAATTGGAACCCGTGGTCGTGAGGGTTCCCTGGCCGAAGTCGGCAGCAGACGACTGCAAATTCACGCCTGTTCCGATCTGCAGAGAGTCGAGGTTGGAGCCGGAACCCGAACCATCCGAAGGCGCACCCTGTTGCAGCAGGTTGCTAAAATTGTCCGCGTACGCCGCACGCGAGCCCTTGTAGCCGGTGGTGTTGACGTTGGCGATGTTGTTGGAGATGACCTGAATGCCTTTGGCAAAGGTGCTGAGGGCGCTGACGCCCGAATCGAGGCTGGCGACGAGTGACATGGATGGAGTGCTTTCTTAGTTGGTTGATGAGGTATTGGTCTGCGTGGGAGGGACGGTGGTGGCAGCCGTTCCTGGATTGCTGATGCTGGTGACGCCCGAGGCATCATAGTCTTTTCCATTGATCGAAAGCAGCGCGCTCCCGTCCTTGAAGGTCACTTTGGTCACGACACCGCTGACCGTGGCCGCTCCGTCATCCAGGGAGACCGCCTTTCCGAGGTAGTCCTGCGCACTCGTCTGCTTCTGCTGAGTCGTGAAGCTGGAGAAATCCTTGGCGAGGGTCTGCATTTGCTCGAGCGACGTGAAGCTCGCCATTTGCGAGATGAATTGGGTGTCCTCCATCGGCTTGAGCGGATCCTGGTTCGAGAGCTGCACCGTGATGAGTTTGAGGAAGTCGTCGATGCCGAGATTCTTGCTCCCCGTCGAACGAAGCTCGGTCGTGGGATTGAGGTAGGTCGAGGACTGCTCGCTGAGATTGCTGAGAGTGGAGATGGGACTGCTCATAAGGTTATGCGTAAATCTGAAGGCCAGCGGAGTTGGGGGTGGTGACAGGTGTCGAATGAGTGGTGCGCACCGATTTTCCAGCGGACGGAAAGGGCGCCGACGAATTCCCGCTGCTCTCCGCTTCGGCGAATGCGTGCTCCCGGCCGCGCTGATCGGGCGTCTGACTGTGGCTGCCCATCTCGCTTTGCATGGACGGGCTTTCGAAGACGGCCTGACCGACTTTCAGTTCCCGCTCGGCCGTCGCGGCGGTGTACTGGGTCCAGCCCGCCTGGAGCGCATCGCGCAATCCCGTCGATTCCGTGCGGAAAACCGCTTTCAGCTCCCCTCCACTGATTTGCAGCCTCACCAGAAGTTCGCCGCCATCCTGCGTGGGCAGGCGCATTTCGATCCGCTGGCCATCCTGGCTGCGCATGCGCTCCGTTGCGCGCTCGATCTGCTCGATCACTTTGGTCGCTTCGACCGCGTGGGCCGTGGTAGGGAATGCGCCGGTTGTTGCCGAGTGATGCGACTTCACCTCGGGCGCGACCATCGCCGTGCCGGCCAGCAAGGTGTCGGGCTGACGACCGGCCTCTTCCCGGGATTGCTCTTGAAATTTTTGCCCACCTGCCGCGGTGGCCGGCACGATCGCAGCGGCGGAAGTACCGGCAGTATTCGATCCGGCAAGAACTGCCGTTTCAGGCGCTTCTGTGGGATGAAATTCCGGGTTGGACATGGCACGCTGCTGCTTAGCAACCGGTATGCCATTGGCTTGCGCGTGGACCTTCGGAAGGTCTTCCGCGACCTCCCGCGAAACCCTGTCTCCAAGCGGATTCGCGGGCAACGCCGTCCCATCCGCGGGCACCGCAACCACACCGCCGGGAGTCGATGGCAACGGCTTCTGTAGAGGCTGCCCCGACGCTGATTCGAAGGGGCCGGACGGCGCGCGTTCATTCCGTGAATTGCGCGTCGATTCTGTCCCCGTTTTCACGTCCATCGGCGGTCCCGTGAGATTCGATGCGGAAATATTTTCCGCCGATCCGTTGCTGCCGAAATCAGCCGCCACGATGCCATCTTCCGCAGCCACCGGGGCGGCAATCTTGTCCGCATTCGAACCGGCGGGAACGACCGATTGCGGCAGAATTTGCCACATCGCGAGCTGCGAACTGAGCACCGTAGCATCAGCAGTTCTGGGTTCGGAATCGGTCTCCGCCTCTTCGATTGCGCCGTCAGATTCAGTCTCTTCCGGATCGACCGACTGCGTATCCACGCTGGCGGACTCGGCGCTCGCTTCGTCGCCCGTTTCGAGGCCGCCGGGTTCGCGCTGCAGATCGGCTTGTTCGTCCAGAAGTGCGTGGAAGTCCGGCGTCGAACGATCGTCCGGCGTTTCGACCCTGCGGGAAGCTGGCGGCACCGAAGCCGCGGGCTCGGGCAATGCCGCTGGCGTTCCAGCGATCAAGCAGGCACCTCTTTCTTGATCGGCTTGATCAGGCGCAGCTTGTCGGAGATCCGCGCCGCGCGGCGCGCCATCGGCTCCTCGCCTGGCTTGTCGGCGATCTTGCTCATCTCGCCGAGGATCGGACCCGTGCGCTCGACTTTCATGACGGACAGGATTTTCACGACCATGTTTTCATCCATCTCGCGAAAGATCGCGACGGCTGCCGGGGGCGGCATCGCTGCGTAGGTCAAAGCGAGCGTTTTGAGGTTTTTGACTTCGCTCCCCTGGATCTCAAGGACGCGCTCATCGATCTCCGTACGCATGCCCTGAAGTTCCTCGCGCAGTTTCTCTAGTTCCGCCTTTTCAGCGTCGATCTGGGATTTGAGCGTCACGAGATTCTTCTCGTCGCTGGTCAGCTTTTCGCGGCTCACCTTGAGGTCGGCAACGAGCTGCGTAATGGCGTCGCTGTTAAAGTTCCAGAGCCGGGGCGGCATCTTGGTCAGCTCCGTGGGCATCCCGCCGAGCTCGGGCATGGCCGTCAAACCGTGCATGACGACATAGATTCCGGTGGCGGCGTAGAGCGCGCCGCCGACAAGTGCAGGCAGGAGCGCCTTCATGTCGCCGCCCCCGCGGTTTGCATGATGTAGCGCGCCGTGATCAGGTCATCCAACTCGGCGTTTTCCTTCCGTTGCTCGGCGGCGCGATGCTCGGCGATCTGCTTTTCGCGGAGGTGCTCGAGGGCATCGAGTTTTCGCTGGGCGGCGAGCATTGTCGCGCGGCGGATCTCCAACTCGCGCTCCACCCGCCCGAGTTCTTCCTTCAGACGCAGGAGGAGCGACTGCTGATACTGAAGCGCATTCAGAAAGAGAAGCTGATCAGTCCGCGTCGTTCGCACCTCGCGGCGCGAGGTTAGGGCGTCGTGGCAATTGTCGATCTCGGCCTGGGCGGCGGCCACCGAGGAGGCGGCGCGAGCCCGCCATTGCTGGCATTCGGCAAAGGCCTGGCGGGCCTGTTCGAATTGCTCCGAACGCAGGCGCAGGACGGTTTCGAGAGAGAAGTGAAACTGTTTCATCGGAGGATGTTGGCAAGTTTTTCGAGGCTGTCGGCGCGAGGCGCCTGTTCTTCGACGGGCTGTCGGAGAAATTTGGTGAGCGCCTCGTATTTCGAGACTGCGAGATCGAGGCGCGGGTTGGCGCCTTTCACGTAGGCGCCGATATTGATCAGGTCTTCGTTCTTGCGGTAGACGGCGAGGAGGTCGCGGGCCGTGGACGCCGCATCGAGGTCTTCCGGAGTGCTGATGTCGCGAACGAGCCGGCTGACGCTTTCGAGCACGTCGATGGCCGGAAAATGATTTCCCGTGGCGAGCGCACGGCTGAGCACGATGTGGCCGTCCAGGGTTCCGCGGACCGCATCGGCGATCGGTTCGTTCATGTCATCGCCTTCCACCAGCACGGTGTAAAAGGCGGTGATCGAGCCGCGTTCGGCAGTGCCCGTGCGCTCGAGGAGTCGCGGCAGCAGGGAGAAAACCGAGGGGGTGTAGCCGCGGCTGCTCGGCGCTTCGCCGACGGACAGCCCGATCTCCCGTTGCGCCATGGCGAAGCGGGCCACGGAATCCATCATGAAGAGCACGTTGCGCCCGAGATCGCGGAAATACTCGGCGATCGCCGTGGCGAGCAGCGCGGCGCGCATCCGGACGAGCGGCGGCTGGTCGGAAGTCGAAACCACGATGACGGACCGCGCGAGACCTTCGGGGCCGAGATCCTTTTCGATGAACTCCCGCAACTCCCGGCCGCGCTCGCCGATGAGGGCGATCACGTTCACATCGCTCTCTGCCCCTCGCGCCATCATTCCGAGGAGCGTCGACTTTCCCACTCCGCTGCCCGCAAAGATGCCGACGCGCTGCCCCTGCCCGATCGGCGTGAACACATCGATGGTGCGCACCCCGGTGGCAAAGGGAATCCCGATGCGCTCGCGCCGCAGGGCGTTGGGCGGCGGGTTGCGCAGCGGTTGGGTCGCGTGAGTTTCGATCGGGCCATGCTCGTCGATCGGCTGGCCGAGACCATCGATCACGCGGCCGAGCATCGCATTACCCACCGGCACCGTGACGGTGCGCGAAGTGGCGACCACGGCACTGCCCGAGCGGACGTTCTGCATCTCGCCGAGCGGCATGAGGAGGATGCGGTGCCCGCGAAATCCAACGACCTCCGCATGAACGGGCGGCTGGCCGGGTCCGGTGCGAATCTGGCAAACCTCGCCGAGCGACGCGTTCGGACCGTCCGCTTCCACCACGAGACCGGTGACCTGGGCGACGCGGCCGATGCGTTGCACGGGCCGCGAAGCCTGGAGCCGGTTGCGGAATGAAGCGGCGAATCGTTCCAGGGCCAGTTCGGGTTCAAGCAGCGTGTTCATTCAAACATCGCCTCCACCATTTTGAATTTTGTGCCCAGCCGGCCATCGATCGTTCCGAACCGGCTGCGGACGATGGCGTCGCCCGGACGCAGCCCGGTGCCCGCCCGGAACGCGATGGCGGGAAACTTCTCGCGCAGGGTTTCATCGTAGCCAGTGATCATCTCGAGGTCCGCCGAATTGAGCTGCACTTCGAGCGTTTCGCCCGTCGGGGAAAGTTCCGCGAGCAGGTCGTCGACGATCCGGATGACGTTCTCGCGATCCGATTGAAATCCGCCCAGAATCCGCGCGATGCCTTCCATGACGAGTTGCGGGAGAAAATCGCGGACCTGCCCGACCAGCGCCGCCCGTTGCTCGTCCAGCGCGACAAAGGTCTGCGACTGGAGATGAATGAGTTCATCACGCTGCTCGAGCATCTGCCGCTCCAGCATCCGCGATGCTTCCTCGGACCCGCGGCGGTAGCCTTCCCGGTCGGCGGCCTCGAGTTCGGCGTGGGTGAAGTGAACCGGCGCCGCCTGCCCGGCGAGGTAGACCGCGCGGACGGGCTGCGAAAATTGGACGATGCGGTGCTCGGCCATATCAGTTGTCGAGGGAGATCTCCTCGGCCTCCTCGAGCCGGCGCACGACCTGGATGATTTTGTCCTGCGCCGCCTCGGTATCCTTGGTCCGCTGCTGCGGGAGCATCTCGATTTCCTCCATGAGCGCCTCGGCGGCCCTCTTGGACATCGAGCTGGTGATCGCCGCGACCAGCGCCGGCTTGGCCGCTTTGAGCGCGATCGTGAGCACGGCGGTGTCGACCTCCCGCACGACCCGGCCGAGATCGGAGGAATCGAGGCGATTGAGGTCGTCGAAGCTGAAAACCTTTTTGCGAATCGCCGCGCCGAGAAGGGCGTTGCGCTGCTCGATCGTGGCGAGCACTTCCTTGCGCAGCGTCTTGTCCATGGCATTCAGGATGTCGGCGCAGGACTCCACGCCACCGCTGCGGTGCAGCCCCTGCTGAACGGACTTCCGGTCGAAATGGCGGGTGAGGTTTTGGGCGACTTTATTGATGCTGTCGCGCGAGGTCGGCTCCATGCCGCCAAGCCGCTCGATGACTTCCTCGCGCAGCTCAGCCGGCAGCATCTGCACGAGTTCCGCCGCCTTCGGCGGCTCCATGCAGGAGAGGATAAAGGCGATGGTCTGCGGCTGCTCGTTCTTCACGATATTCACGAGCTGGCGGCCATCCATCTGGCGGATTTCCTCGCCCGCCGGTGTGATCGAGCCCGGTGCGGCGCGGTTGAGGATCGCGGCGGCGGCGTAGTCGCCCTTGGCTCGCTCGAGCGCGATCTGCGCAAAGCCAAGGCCACCGGTGATCGAGCCCATGCCTTGCGAAACCACGTCGGCAAATTCCTTCATGAGGTCTGCCTGAATTGCCGACTCGATCATCGGCATCGCCGCCATTTCACGGCAGATGAGTTCGAGCTGAGTATTCTCGAAATTTTTCATCATCTCGGCGGCGGCATCCGGCCCGATCACGATCAGGAACGCGGCGATCTTTTGGATCTTCGTCAGGGTTTTGTAGTCGAGAGCCATGGGTCAGCGGGCCTCGCTGTTGTCCATCCAGTCGCGGAGCGCGAGGCCCACGTTGGCGGGTTTCTGCCGGATCATGTCGTTGAGCATCTCGGCGGTCACCGGACCGGTGGTCGCCGCCTGGAGTTCCGCCTTGCGCTGTTGCTCGATCATGGCGAGCGGGATTTCGTCCGGCTTCGTCTTCTTCAGCATGCGGAGAAAGAGCATGAAGAGCCCGATTGCGATCACCACGGCGACCCCGTTTTTCACCATGTCGGGATGCGCGAAGACCACGTCGGCCATCGATGCCTTCGGCTCGACCACTGGCTCGAACGAGACCTCCTGGAGCGTGACAATCTTCGCCAGTTCCTTGTCCTCACCCTTGATCCCGATCGCGTTCGCGACCATCCGGCGCAGACCATCCAGTTCGGCGGCGGGACGCGGTTGCGCCTTGGCGGCCACGAAGACTGCGGCGCTGACCCGGGCGACGCCGCCGGGGCCTTTCACGGAGTTGGTGGTGACGCGGTTGATCTCGTAGTTCTGCGTCTTGTTCTTCTTCGATTGCTCGCTGTTCTTTTTCTGCGCGGCCGGGCCTTCGCCGCGGAAATTTGGCACGTTCCCGGCCGCACCCACCTCCTGCGGCTGGCTGTTCGCTTCGGTTTCGTTGGTGATCGTCGAGTCTTCGGTCGAAGTCTCCGTTCGGATGACCTGACCCTCGGGATCGAAACGCTCCTCCGTGCGCGTGGTGCTTTCGCTCTCCAAGTCCGCGGAGACCCGCACGACCGCATTGCCCGGCCCGAGCACCTTGCTCAGCATCGTCTCGGCCTTGTTGGTGAGGTAATCCTCCGTCTGCTTGCGCAGCTTCATCTGCGTGGAAGCGAGCCCGAGCTGGCTGTCTTCCTTGATCCCATCGGTGAGCGCGTTGCCGCGATTGTCGACCACTGCGACATCCTCGGCGTGGAGCCCCTCGACGGCATTCGCCACGAGGAAACGGATCGCATTGACCTGCGGCGCACCGATCTGGCCGTCGATGAAAACGGACGCCGTGGGCTTGGCCTTCACATCGGAAAAGAGGAGCCGATTCTCAGGCACCACGATGAGGACACGCGCCGAGCGGACGCCCTGAAGCTGCGAGATGGTGCGGGAAAGTTCGCCCTGCAGCGCACGGACGAAATTCGTGCGCTGCACGAAATCGCTGATCCCGAAATTGGCGCGATCGAAAACCTCGAAGCCCACGCCTTCACCGGCCGGGACGCCTTTTTGCGCCAGCGCCATGCGCAGCTTGTGGACCGACTCGGAGGGCACGTAAATCGCGCCGCTGCCCATCTCGTACTTCACGTTCTGCTCCTGAAGTACGGACACCACCTCGGACATTTCCTTTTCCCCGAGCCGCCCGTAGAGGAGCTGCATCTGCGGCCGGCCGGACCACAGGACGAGCCCGGTCATGGCGCCCACCACGGCGAGCGCGGCGAGGACCAGCGAGACGCGCTGATTGATGCCGAGCTGAGACCAGAGGGTGCGGAGTTGTTGCAGGAAGTTCTTCATCGCTGGAAATTTTCAGCCCGCCTCACACCTGCATCCGCATCAGCTCCTGGTAGGATTCGACGAGCTTGTTGCGCACCTCGACCATGAGCGTGAAGGCGACGCTCGCCTCCTGCATCGAGATCATTGCCTGGTGCAGATTCGTGTTTTCGCCGGTGAGGACTTTGGCCTGCTCGGCACTCGCCGCCTGCATCTTGCCGTCCACTTCCTTGACGGCGCGGGACAGAATGTTCGAGAAGCCACCCTTTTCCGCACCAGTGGCCGCGAGCGGCGCATCCGGCGTGGCGATCGCTCCGGCCCCTCCGGCACGATCGGTGCCGAGCGCCCCACCGGCGCGCAAGGCCGAAGCGGCGTCGTCGAGACCCGGGAGTTCGCGTGGAATCAGCGATGGGAGATTGCCGATGCGCATGGATTACTTCCCGATCGAAAGAGCTTTCGTCGCCATCTGCCGGGCGTTGCGAGCCACGGCGAGATTCGCCTCGTAGGCGCGGGACGCAGCCAGGAGATCCACCATCTCGATCGCGGTATTCACGTTCGGCATCGTCACCATCCCCTTCTCGTCCGCGTGCGGATGCGAAGGGTTGTAAACCTTCTCGCCGGGCGTCTTATCGCCGCTGATCCGGCCGATCTTCACGCCGTCCGATGCGCCGTTGCCGTCGAGCATCGACTCGAAAGTCACCACCTTGCGCTGGTAAGCCTTGCCGTCGACGTCCCGGGTCGTGTGGGCATTGGCGATGTTTTGCGCCACCACGTCCATGCGGGTCTTCTCCGCGCTGAGCGCACTGCTGGTGGCCTGGATGCCGGTGATGAAATTCATGGCTAGTAGCTGCGACCAGTGATCGCCATGCGGAGCTGCTTCAGCGATCCGCTCACGAATTCGGAGAGCGTCTCGTACTCCGCGCCGTTCTTGCCCATCGCGAGAAGTTCCTTGTCGATCTCCACGTTGTTGCCATCCATGCGCGTGCTGGTGGCGTTGAGATCCTGGGAAAGTTTCGGCTTCGGCGCGCCGGCCACGTTGCCCGATTTCACGCGCGCGGCAAAGGCGTCCGAGAACGACGGCGCGATGTCGACGCGCTTGTAGCCCGGAGTCTCCGCGTTCGCGAGGTTCGACGAAATCGCTTCCTGGCGCAGTGCCGCCGCGTCCAGCAGCTCCTTGCTGGCGGCGTAATTCGTGGAGGCGAAAATGCGGTCGATCATGACCAGAGCCGCCTTAGCAGCCGTTATGCCAGTAAAAGGCGGCCGCCCGGAGAGTGGCTTGGGTGCTTGCTTCCCGGTCGATAGCGGCTCCGCGCCGCCCACCGACCACTGCTCCCGGCCCTGCATACTTTGCCCATTGCACCCCTCCCGAGCGGCAAAAGCTGCCGGGCTTCCCCCTGCCGTGTTTTCGCCAGATCCCCATCGGTTCTCCGCAACGCGCCCCGCCGGATTGCCGCCGGTGTGACTACTTGTGGTGCAAAGATGCGCGCGATGTCCCGGAGGGACGATGGAATGTAGCCGGTGGCGTCAGCCACCGGATCGCGGAAAAAATGAATCCGCCCCGGCAGGGGCGTTGGAATTCCACCGGCGCGACTCCACCGCCCCTCCAGGGTGGGTTCGCTCGGCGGGCGGTCCCGGTGGCTGACGCCGCCGGCTAATTTCCGCTGTCCCTCCGCGACGACAGACTTCGCTGCACCACACTTAATCACACCCGATTGCCGCGGCTGGCGCGGGATCGAATTGGACGATTTGAGTCCCACCGCTACCCTGCGCCGATGACCGAACTGAGCGATACCCAACTCCTCGAACTCGCCGCCGCGCAAAACGCGGGCGGGGATTGGGCCGCCGCGGAGTCGAGTTACCGGAGACTGCTCGCTACCCGCCCCAGAGATCCCTCGGTTCTGCGCGAACTCGGCGTCCTCGCGATTCGCGGCGGGCTCAGCCTGCTCTCGAATGTGGGCCTGCCAGAGCTCGCTGCCTTCACGCGCGCAGGCTACGTCCGCCTCGCGGCACTGCGCGCCGGCTTGCGCGCCCGCAGGCAGGCGTCACCGCTCGTGGATGCCGACCGCTTTACCAGGGGAATCGAGGCAGCCTACCGCGCGATCTGGCGCGACTTCTGCGGGCGGGAGGCGGCGCGATGAAGATCGCCTTCGGAGATTTTTCCGGGTGGGATTTTCATGCCGCGAGCGTTGCGTCGATGCCGCTCGGCGGTTCGCATTCCGCGGCCTGTTACCTCGCCCACGAGTTCGCCCGCGCCGGGCACGAGGTTTACTTTTTCACCCAGACCACGTCCCCCGGCCTTCACGGCGGAGTCCACTGCCACTCCTGGCACACCCATCCGCCTGAGACCCTGCACGCGTTCGGGCTGGAGGTCTTCATTTGCGTCCTCAGTCCGGGCAATGGCGTGCCTCTGCGCCAGATCCTCGGCCCCGCCACGCGGCTCATCCTCTGGAGTCAGCACCGCTGCGATCAGCCTGCCGTCCAGCCGCTGCGCGATCCGGCGGAGCGGGCGAGTTACGACGGGTATGCCTTCGTCAGCGACTGGCAGCGTCAGGAATACTTCGCGCACTTTGCCGTCCCGCCCGAGCGCAGCGCGGTGCTGCGAAATGCCATCGCGCCGATCTTTCAGGACCTCTTTCCACCCGGCTGCAGCCCCATCCTTGCACAGAAAGCCATCCCCCCCATCCTCGCCTACACCAGCACTCCGTTCCGCGGGCTCGATCTTTTGCTCGAGGTCTTTCCCGCGATTCGCGCCGCGGTGCCGGGCGTGCGCCTGCGAGTCTTTTCCAGCATGCAGGTCTATCGCGTCCCGGTGACCGAGGACGAGGCGCATTACGGCTCCCTCTACGAGCGCTGTCGCGCGACGCCCGGGATCGAATATGTCGGCTCGCTCCCGCAGGCCGCCCTCGCCCGCGAACTCCAGGCCGTCACCGTTCTCGCTTACCCCAACTCCTTTCCCGAGACCTCCTGCATCGCCCTGCTCGAAGCTCTCGCGAGCGGCTGCCGAGTCATCACCAGCGCACTCGGCGCGCTGCCCGAGACGGCCGCCGGTCACGCCCGCTTCATCACCATCGGGCGCGCCCGGGAGGAGTATCTGCGCGACTTCATCGCGGCGACCGTGGAAGTGCTGCAAGAGAGCCTCCGCGGGGGACCCGACGTCGAGATGAACCTGCGCAGGCAGGTCGATCACTTCACCACCCACGCCACTTGGAGCCGCCGTGCTTCCGAATGGGATGCCTGGCTGCGCGCCTTGGCGCCGCCATCGTTCAGATCCGTCTCGACGTAAGCGTTGTCGAAGTGGGGCCAGCGATTGCCGCTGCGGAAGGTCGATAAATACAAGGGGGATGCGTGTCCTTGCCCTGCGCGACGAAACACGGCTAATTCACCGGATGCCCGTAGAGAAGATCATGGTGGTCGACGATGAGCCGATCATCAGGAAGTCGTTTGAAGAACTGTTGCGTCCCAAGCGCTACTCGATCACGAGCGTGGGCTCATTGTCGGAAGCTGAGCGGCTGCTGAGAAAGGATCACTACGACCTGCTCTTCCTCGACGTGAAGCTTCCCGACGGCGAAGGCACCGACCTGCTCGAGCGGCTCATGAAGATGCCCGAGCGGCCGATGACGATCATGATGAGCGGCTACGGCACGGTGGAAAGCGCGGTGAGCTGCATGCGCCAGGGAGCGTTCGATTACCTGCTGAAACCGTTCTCCTTAAACCAGATCGAAGTGCTGGTGCAGAAGGCGGAGAGCTACGGTCAGGTGCTGAAGCTCAACCGCTTTCTGAATGAGCAGCTCACCGATTCCAGCGATCTGATCGGCGAAAGTGACGCGATGGCCGCGCTGCGACGAATGCTGCGCAAGGTGGCGCCGACCGATGCAACCGTGCTGATCCAGGGCGAAAACGGGACGGGCAAGGAACTGATCGCGCGGGAGATCTATCACGCGAGCAATCGGTCGCAGGGGCCCTTCATCAAGGTGAACTGCGCGGCGATCTCCGAGCAGCTCATCGAGAGCGAATTTTTTGGACATGAAAAGGGATCGTTCACCGGCGCGACGGAGCGGCGCGAAGGGCGCTTCGAACTGGCGAATGGGGGAACGCTGCTGCTCGACGAGATCAGCGAAATCACGCCGCGCCTCCAGGCGAAGTTGCTGCGCGTGCTGCAGGAGCAGGAGTTTGAGCGCGTCGGCGGAACGAAGACGATCAAGGTGGACGTGCGCGTCCTGGCGACGACGAACCGCGACTTGAAGAAGGCGGTGGAAAAGGGCGACTTCCGCGAGGATCTCTACTACCGCCTCCACGTATTCCCCGTTTACGTCCCGCCACTCCGCGAGCGCCTCGGCGATACGGAAAAGCTGGCCAACCATTTCCTGCAGCGCTTCGCCCGCCGCCACGGCCTGGAGATTCCCGGCTACTCGCAGGCCGCGATGGAACGCCTGCTCCAGCACCCGTGGCCCGGCAATGTGCGCGAACTGCAAAACCTCGTCGAACGCGCGGTGATCATGACCGAGACCGGAACGCCCGTCCAATCGTCCGCGCTCGGACTTCCCTTCCTCGGCGGCGCAGCCTCACCCCCCGCTCCGCTGGAATCACTGGCCAGCGGCGAAGGCGAACCGATGCTGGAGCCACCGATCGAGGGAATCGCCCAACCCCGACCGGGGACGCTGCGCCCCCTGCACGAAGTCGAGAGAGAGCACATCCTCCACGTCCTCGGAGCCATGAAAGGCAATCGCACCCAGGCCGCCCAGGTCCTACAGATCAGCATCCGCACGCTGCGCAATAAACTGAACGAATTCCGGATCGACCTCGAGGATTCCGCCGACCCAGCCGACACTGAAGAAACGCGCCCCTAAGAGCGCGAGCGACGGTGGGCCAAACAGGAGGTCGTGATCAAAAGCCTCGGCGAGCAGTCCAAGCGGAACCGCGCGCTCGCTGTTGGCGCGATCATGGGGGACGGCTGCGTCGGCCTCATCATAAATGTCAATGCACTCTTCAAACTCGACCAACCCACCGTCTGCACTCTGCACCCCGACATCCCATGACGACTGAAACTCAACTCTCAGCCTCGGCCATCCAAGCCGGCAAATACCTTACCTTCGTCCTCGGCCGCGAGGGCTACGGTCTCTCCGTGCTCAAGGTCCGCGAAATCATCCGCGCCTGTGCGGCACGCCGTGCCAAATATGCCCGGGCATAGCAAAGGCGTGATCAATCTGCGCGGGAAGATTATCCCCGTGATGGATCTGCGGATCAAATTCTCCCTCGCGAACGCCGACGAATCGGTCACCAACATCGCCGCCAAGGATCTCGAACCGAACCCGGACTTCGGCACTTCCTTCGTCACCGACTACCTCCTCGTCATGGCCAAACTCGAAGGCCGCTTCGTCGCGCTGCTTGACATCCATAAAGTCGTCGCCGCGTAAGACCGATCCATCCTAATCCAACCCATCGAAAACAACTGAATGAAACCGACCGTCATCGCGCTCCTTTGCGGCGCCATCTCGTTACCGCTCATCGCCGGGGAACACTCCCCCGCGAAGCTCGATCTGAGCAAGATCGACAAGAGCCAATACACCCTCTTCAACCCCACGCCCGCCGAATATCTGCGGGAAATGAGCACCGACCGGCCGGATAAGACCGAGAGCCCCTTCACCGTCGACGCCGGACATATCCAGATTGAGACCGATCTCGTGAGCTATACCCGCGACCATGATCGCTCCGGCGACGGCAACACTCGGGTCGATGCGTGGGCGATCACCCCGGTTAACTTCAAGATCGGCCTCTGCAATCGCACGGATCTCCAGATCGTCGTCGAGACCTACAATCACATCACCACTCGGGATCGCAGCGCCGGCACCCGCATTCGCCAATCCGGCTTCGGTGACATCACCAACCGCCTCAAGATCAACTTGTGGGGCAATGACGGAGGCCCCACGGCGATGGCCGCGATGCCCTTCGTAAAGTTTCCGACCAGCCAGGATGAGATCGGCAACAATAGCGTGGAAGGCGGTCTCATTCTCCCCCTCGCGGTCGAATTGCCCGCGGGATGGAGCATGGGCGTGATGACGGAATTTGACCTCAATCGGAACGAGAACGGCGGCGGTCACCACGTCGAGTTTGTCAATACGATCACTCTCAGCCACGACATCGTCGGCAATCTCGGTGGTTACGTGGAATTCTTCAGCGCGGTGAGCGCGGTGAGTGGCTCCAAATGGGTCGGGACCGCCGACGTCGGACTCACCTATGCGGTAACCGATAACATTCAGTTCGATGCTGGCGTGAATATCGGAATCACGCGCTCCGCAGACGACATCAATCTGTTCCTCGGCCTCTCCTGGCGTTTCTAACCTCCTGCTGCCATCGCTAACCAAACCATCGCATCCAAGCACATTAATCTTTTACTTCGCACTCAACTCATTCTCGGCGTCACCGGGGCATCCCTGATCGCCCTGACGACTGGCGCCATTGGCATCTCAGCCTTGCGGGAAGTCGGAAAGTGCTTCCAAACCAATGCGGGCGTCGATGTCCCGGCGGTGCGCGCCTCCGTGAGCGCCGACATGATGGATGACGGTCTGCACTTGAGCTCTGGCAGCGAAAGTGACTTCGTCCGCTCGCCGCCAGCCCGTTCTTACTGGAGAAGCTTGAGGACGCTGTTCGGAAGCTGATTGGCCTGGGCCAACATCGCGGTGCCGGACTGCACGAGGATGTTGTTCTTGGCGAACTGGGTACTCTCGAGAGCGACATCCACGTCCCGAATGCGCGAGGTGGCGGCTTCGAGGATCTGGCCCTGGACCTGGAGGGTCGAGACAGCCAGTTCGAGGCGGCTCTGCACGGCGCCGAGCGACGAACGCTCGCTGGCGACATCTTGAATCGCATCGGTAACCATGGAGGAGATGTTCAGATCAGTTACCTGAATATCGAAAGCTGGCGGGGTCGACTGGGCGAGGAGGGCGCCGAGATCGCCATCCTGGAGGTTCGTCTCGGCGATCGTCAGCGTCTGGCCGCTGGCTTCGCCGATGGTGACGGTAAGGCCCGTGGCGTTCGGCGCAAAAAGCGGCACCGCGTTGAAAGTACCGAGCGGCGAGGAGACGGTAGGGCCGCCGACCGTGTCGCGGAGCTGCTGCTGGAGGGCGACGAACTCCTTTTGATACAGCGCGACGTCCTGCGTGTTTTTTGTCACGTCTTTCGACAGCACGGAGAGTTCGCTCATGCGGGCGAGCACTTTGCTCATGCCGCTCATGAAGCCATCGGCCGTCTGAACGTAAGACACGGCGTTCTGCACGTTGGTGAGGGCGGCCTGGATGCGGCGCCCTTGAGCCTCGAATTTTTCCGAGACCGCGAGGCCGGCGGCGTCGTCGCTGGGTTGCACAATGCGCGAGCCGGAGCTGAGTTTGTTGAGCGATTTGCTCAACATGTCCTGGCTACGCGTGAGGTGGAGAGCCGCGGCGGAGGCCGCTGGATTCGTGTTGATAGTCATGGCTTAGGTGGTCTGAGGTTGAGTTAGGTTTGGGTTCTGAGGGAGGCGCAGTGCGGGCACGCCGTCGTGGCGCTTGCGCACGGCACCGAGGTTGGTGGATTTCATGGAGCGGTAGATTTCATCCCGGAAGACGTTCAGGCTGCGCGGGGCGGTGATGCCGATCTTGACCGTGTCGCCATCGATTCGCGTGATCCGGATTTCGATGTCGTCTCCGATCATGATCCCTTCGTTGACCTGGCGGGTGAGGATGAGCACGGGGTGAGGTTCAGGAAAGCGAGGCGGACTTCCTGCCGCGCTCGTCGATGATCGGATGGACGGTGGAGAATTTCGCACTCCCGGAGAGGACGACCTGCCGCCCGAGCAAGGTGCGGCGGTTCACCACGATCGGGCCGGCCAGATTCACGGTGACGAATTGCGGCCGGTTCGAGTGAATCGTGACGATGTTCAGGATCAGCGCTTCGTCGGGGGTCGTGAGGTCCAACTCGCGACTCTCCTCATCGCCGAGTTCGATCGCGTATTCGCTGACCGCGTTCTGCGCCTCAATGGCGAGGAACTCGATTTCGAGAGGGCCGCGGGAGCGGAGGTAGAGAAAGGGCCAGCTTTCGGCGATCGGCTGGAGATCGAACTCCCGCAGTTCGCCCAGCCCGATGAGCCCGAACGGCAGAATGATCTGCATCGGCTCACTCACCGCAGTAGGCAAAAAGGTCTCGGTCGCGAAGGTCATAGGCATCGGAGTGTTTTCCGGCACCTTAGCCGCTTCCGTGCCACACCCTGCTTTTCGCCTCCTCACCAGAGTAAAAATGAAGAAATGCGAGATCTCACGAGCGGACCGATCAGGAAAAAAGTGCCGCCCTTCACCACCTTCCATCGCTCGGGAGTGAAGAATCTGCAGCGCTCCACAGGCGCGCGATCCATGAGGCATGGCGACCATGAAGGGCACCTCGGCACCAGGGACGCCCCGGAGAAATGGCCATGCGCGAAAACCGCGAGCGATCAGCCCCTCTGGGGTGTGACTAATTGTGGTTCAAAGATGCGCGCGATGTCCCGGAGGGACGATGGAAATTACCCGGTGGCGTCAGCCACCGGAACCGCCCGCCGAGCGAACCCGCCCTGAAGGGGCGGTGGCGTCGCGACGGTGGAATTCCAACGCCCCTGCCGGGGCAGATTCATTTTTTTCGCGATCCGGTGGCTGACGCCACCGGCTAATTTCGGTATTTACTTACATGACGCATAGCGTTTTGGGTTGAGCGGGGCGATTTAGGCGGCCATTCTCGCCTCGTAATGATCTGCGCCGAAATATGGTTCCCCCAAGTTCAAAAGGAGTTTTCCGTTTACGAGGCGCTTCTCGGACAGAGTAAAATCGCCGAAGAGCATCCGGTGGCTCTCACGCAAAAGGCGGCAGGGGTCGAGTTCATCGGGAACTCACGCGTGGCCCTAGGATGGACGGATTTCCATTGTGAATTTGAGGCGGCGAAGTCGCCGAAGAGCACGATTAAATACGGGCTAAAACTGTTTGCTGGTTATTTCAGCGAGAAGCCATGCTTTCGATTCTGCTCGCGTGGTTCTCCCCATGTGAACGAGGAGATGGGCGATGGACTTCCCGCGAGGGCGGTTCCCACTCCACACTTCCACCGCGTTGACAGCGGTGGTATCCTCTATGCGTATCAACCCGACCCACTGCTGAATCCAGTGGAGCGAGATCAGATACTCAGTAATCCGCAATTGGGGGCGAATCTTTTCTGCCAGGAAGCAAATCTGTTTTCCCCAAACGGCGGCTTTGTCGTGGTCAAAATAATGGCCACTGAGTTCGATCTGTCAACCGACGATCCGCTCAATGGCGCAACCTTCCCGCCATAAAATGACACTCGACTGCCAAATTACCGAAGCCCTTCAACGGGACTTCAACGCCCTGTGGAAGTGCAAACAGCTAGGCGAGACATTGGAGATTTCAACTCCTTACCTGCTTCCAAACTCGACGTTGTTTTCGTTGTTCCTGACGCAGCGGAGTGGTCGTTTCATTGCCTGCGATGGCGGCGTGATTTTGGATCTGCTGAACGAGCATTGCCCTCTGCCCGCCGACGAGATGAACACAGAGCTTCGCGCGATGGCCGGTAAATTCCGCATGAAAGAGGGCTCGGCGGAAGGTCGTCCGCTCTTTTTCAAGGATTGCACCGATCCCAAGCTGATTAGCTCCATCGCGTTTGATGTCGCGAACTTCGCGGTGATGGCAACCAGTGCCCTTGTCTCTGCGACCGATGACGAATCAGGAGTCCCGGTGGAGCGGAGATTTGAGACTCGGGCGGATACGTTTTTGAAATCGGTAGTCCCGTCGGGCTTTGAATTTGGTAGCAGAGAAATTCCCGAAGTGCCCGGAGTGCGTTTTGGAGCGGTTCTGACGCGCGCTTCCCGCGTTTACCTCGTTTCCTACGTCACCGGCTCAAACTCCACTTATTTTCGGCGCAGTGTGTGTGACACGGCGATGAGCTTCAAACATGCGTGGCGAAGTTCGCTGGCAAACCACATTGGCCGCACGATCCCAGTGGTGAACACTGAGGCAGCCGGTTATGACGCGGATAAACTGCGCTGGCATTTTAACGAACTCGAACACCAGTCCCACAGCAACATGGTGCGATGGGACGAGAAGGATCGTCTCGCCGAACTGCTGAGTTGAAGAGTTCCTGACACCCGATACATTTTTGCCCGTGCCAAAGCCCAAGCCGACGACTCCGAAAAACAAGGGCGGACGCCCCAAGAAACCAGCGCCTGAGTTTTACGATGGCGACAAGGCTGCGAACCGCTTTGCGGCGAGCATGGCTCACGTCTTGAAGGCGGGGCCACACCCCGCCGACAAGCCTTAGTCCTTCTTGTCTTTGGTGCCGGTCAGCTTCTTCCAAGTGAGGCGACGGCCCGTAGCGGTCCGCACCACGTCAAGGAACCGGCCACGGTCGCCGTCCTGATCCTTTCGAGCATTGAAGCGGTAGGTTTGTTCGTCGAGGTAGCGGAAAAGGTGAAACGGAGCAGTGTGAACGTAGGTGCCTTTGATGCTGCGTTTCAGCAGGCACCAAAAGTTCTCCAAGCCGTTCGTTGTAACGCCGTCTTTCACGTAGCACTCCGCGTGGCTCACAAACTTGTGCGTGTACTCGTCGCTCAACTGGCGATAGCCTTGGTTCTGGTCGGTGTGAATCTCCGCGCCTTTGAGCACGTATTTGCGCACGCGCGAGTCCAGTTCGGCGGTGGTCAACGCGGGTAGCACTTCCGCTCTCACCCGCGACGTTTTGCCGGAATGCTTTTCCAGCAAGCCCATAACGACCGTTTTGCCCGTCGGGCCGGTCTTGCCGCCGAAACGCTCCCTGCGAACCTTGGCGTGCATGAAGCGAGCTGCGCCGCCGATGAAGGTTTCGTCCACTTCAACGACGCCATCCATGCGGACGATCCCGCCCCCACGTTGAATCGCGGTGCGGATGCGATGACCCATGAACCACGCGCTCTTTTGGGTGATCTTCAAAGCGCGGGCCATTTCGCACGAGCTGATGCCGTTCTTCGCGTTCGTGATAAGCCACAGAGCCGGGAGCCACTTGGAAAGGGGGAGCGGCGACTCGGCGAAGATGGTGCCGATCTTCGCGGTGAATTGCTTCTTGCAGGCTTTGCAGTTCCAGACGCGGCGCTTGCCGTTGTTCGAGACGGACAGCTTGCCGATGTTCTCCGAGCCGCAATGCGCGCAACGCACGCCATCGGGCCAGCGCATGTTCACGAAGAAATCGTGAGCGCGGTTTTCATCCGAGAAATACGCCACCGCTTCCAAGAGCGAGGCGGGCAAGTCTTCCGTGTTCATGTGCCGACTCTGGACGCAGAATGTTTATGCGTCAAGTATGTAATTACCCTAATTTCCGCTGTCCCTCCGGGACTACAGACTTCGCTGCACCACATTTAATCACACCCGCCCCTCTGGCCCACAGCCAAGATCGGTTTACACCGCAGCGCGGCGTGGATGCGGCGATAAAACGCTGGCTACGGAGGCGGCGGCGCGCTCGCCTCCACGTTTAGAACCAGCAAAGACCCGCGGCAACGGCTCACACCGTTTCCACCATCGCGGTCAACGCACGTAATCCAGCAGGGACACGCGCATGATCTGCGCGCCGACCTGCAGCGCCGCCTGGTAGGCGGTCTGGGTCTGCGTGAGCTTCACGATGGTGTTGGAAAGATCCGCGTCCGTTTCCCGGGAGGTCGATTGCTCGAGTTCGGAAAACCGAGCTTCACTCTGCGCGCGATTGCCTTCGATCCGCGTCTGCGTCGCGCCGATCTCGCTCACCGCGCCGAGCAGATGATCCTCGGACGCCGCCAGACCTGGCTGCGCCGCCTGGACACTCGCGGTGCTGCCGCTGGACAGGGCATCGCGCATGGAGATCAGATTGTTGATGAAATCGCCGAGTTGCTGGTTCGTGGTTGCCGAACTGTAGGGGGTGATCGTCGAGTTCTCGCCCACGTTGAGTTTCGGCGAATCTGCCGCGCCGGCGTAGGCCACGCTCGTGATCTTGCCACTGGCGTCTCGGGTCGCGGCAAAGGGTTCGCTGTCGGTCTTCGTGCCGCCGAAAATGTGCTCGCCCGAGTAGCTCGCATTGACCCGCTGCAGGCCCTGTTCGATGAGCTGGTTCAGCTCGGTCGCATAGCCTTGCGATCCCGCGGGGTCGATGACGCCCACGCCGAGGACGCCCATTTCTCCGGCACGATCCGAAATCTTCTTCAGGTCGGAGATGGCCGAATACGTCGTCTGATTGATCGTCAGCGCGCGGTCGCCATTGCGGGCGTACTGCTGGATGCGCTGCTTTTCGGCCTGAAGCTCGAGAACTTTCCCCGTCGATTTTGGATCGTCGCTCGGCCGGGAGATCCGCTGCCCAGTCGCGACCTGCGTTTGCAGGTTCGCCTGGCGACCATTGAGCCGCTGAATTTGGCCGAGGAATGACTGCGAGCTGTTCAGGTCTGTGATTCTCATCGTTCTATTATCTTACGCTATTTATAAGGCTTTCGAGCATACTGTCAATGACACTAATGACCCGCGAAGAGGCCTGATACGCCCGCTGAAACTTCATGAGATCCGTCACCTCTTCATCCATGGACACGCCGCTGACCGAGTCCCGCTGCTGCAGAATCATGTCGCCGACGATCTTTTGATCTTCGAGCGTCGCATTGTTTCCCACGATCGTTTCGCCAAAGCCGCTCACGACCTTGTTGTAGAAACCGCCGATCGACCCATCGATCAGATCGCCAGAGCCGACGCTGAACTTCTTCTGCCCGAGATTGGCTACAGCGAGCGCGATTTCGTTCGCGCCGGAGTTGCCGGTGTCCGTGGTCTTCAGGTTCGCGGCCGTGAGCGCAGGGTCGAGTTCGATGAGGCCACTCGCGGGCGGCACCTTGAAGAAATCGCCGGTGCCCGCGGTCGGGTTGTAAGCCCTGTTCACCGCCGTGGCGAGCTGGGTCGCCGTGGTCTTGAGGTCGTCGCGCAGCTTCTGGATTGCGCCATCGCGAGCAGTGAGGTTCCCGCCGAGCGAACCGCCAGTGACGGCGAGCGCAACACCGCCGGGCCCGGTGAAATTCGTGCCATTGAAGCCGATGCTGCCGATCCGGTCGGCGCCATCCACGAGCACCACAGTGTTACCGCTGGTGTCCTTGGTGCTGATCTGAATCTGGCCGTTGCTGCCCACGATCGAACTGGAGGAAAAATTGACGTATTGTCCCAACTCCTCGAGCCGCGACTGCCGCTGGTCGCGGAGGGCGAGGGCCGACTCGGGCGCTCCGACCTCGGCGATCGTGATCTGCCGATTCAAGTCGGCGATTTGCCCCAGCAGATCGGTCGCCTTTCCGGCCTCGCTGTCGATCTGCGAAGTCAGGTCCGTTTGCAGGTCTGCAAGCCGGCTGTCCGCCAGATTGAATTTGCCGACCAGCGAATCGGCCTTTTGCAGGAGCACCTGTTTGGCTGCGGGTTCGCTCGGGCTGGCCGACACATTGTCAAATCCGGCGAAAAAACTGTTCAGCGCGGAAGCCAGCCCGGTCGTGGCCCCACTCGCCTCGCCCAAAATCGCCGAATCCGTCGAGCGATCGATTTGCTCCCCCAATGCCGATTCCGCCTTATCGAAAGCATCCTGCTTCGCCGTCAGGTAGCTCGTCCGCGAGCCTTCGCGGGTGACCTGCACATCGAGGAAAGAGTCGCGAATCTGCTTCACCCCAAGCGCCTCGACACCAGAGCCCACCGGCCCGAGCCTCGAATCCACCACGGCCCGATCGCCGAGAATCACCCGCTGTCGGGCGTATCCTGGGGTGTTGACGTTGGCGATATTTCTCCCCGCGACTTGCACGCCGGTCTGGTGGGCGGCGAGGGCGCGGGAAGCATTAACGAGGTCTCCGAGTAGTCCGGCCATGGTGGGTGGTCAGGTGTGAACGACGAAACGCGACCCGACATCACGGACGCCGAAGAGCGACCGGCCATCCGCGCCATACACCTTGTGCATGGTTTCTGGATTGAGCCGGCGGAGCACCTCCTGCATCACCTCGATGGAACGGGCGAGAAGCATCTGGTTTTGTTGCGCACGCCGTCGGGCGCGGGTGACGAGACTGTTAATCTCGTCAATCAGCGCCTCAATGAGGGGCTGAATTGGTTTACGGAAAAATCGCACCAACTCTCGTAACATACTGTTTTCCGGTTGGTTAAGCTTTGTTGCAATACTCGCCACGAGACCCTCCCTCGTCTCCCGGCGCATGTGGATCATCCGCATCTGGTCGTTGATCGACATATTGATCTCCAACACGCGGTCGGCCGCCCGTTCGATGATCGCCTCCTGCTGATCTTCGAGCAGCGCCAGGAGGCCACCATATTCTTCCATTTCGGCGCGGAGAATCTCGATGACGAGCTCCTTTGCCTCGACACCGGCTTCAGAAATGGGAGCGAGAGCACTCATTTCTGCGGGCCTCCGAGCTGCGCCTGGATCACTGACGAGAGCCCCATTCCACCCGCCTTGCTCAGGCTGTCAGCCAGAGAGTCGGTCACCATGTATCCATAGACCTGTCCAGCCGAGCCCCCCTCCAGCAGAGATTTCATGGATTCTCCCAGGAACTGCCGGAGCAGGATCGCCTCAAACTGCTGGGACGCCTCGGTAAGATCCCCCGTTTTCACCGTGCTTACGGCAGGCTCCGCCCGGCTCGCGGTGAGCATCGCGGAGGAGATGGCGGGAAGTTGCATACTCAATTCAGCACTAACTCAGCTTGAAGTGCGCCAGCTCGCTTCATGCTTTGAAAGATCGCCATCATGTCCCGCGTGGAAAGACCCAGGGCATTCAGCGCCGCCGCCACTTGTTGGATGGTGGGCGTTTCATCGACGACCTTGAACCCCCCTTTTTCCTCCGTCGAATCGGTTTTGGTTCCCTGCGTCACTGTGGTTTCCCCTTTCGACAGGGCATTCGGCTGACTCACGCCGACGCTCGAAGCGATCGAGATTGTCAGCGAACCATGGCTTACTGCGACCGTCGAAATCCGCACATTCGCCGTCGCGATGATGGTCCCCGTCCGTTCATTGATAATGACCCTTGCGATGTTATCAGCCTCTACTTCGATGGCGCCCAGCGATGCTATGAAATTCACTTCATATCCCTCATATGAATCTGGAACACAGATATTTACCGATGCCGCTGTCTTCGCAATCGCGGTTTTGGGGAACACGTTATTCACCGCCTCCGCAATTCGTGCTGCGGACGCAAAATCCGGGTTCAGGAGCAGGAGTTCCACCGCGCGGTCGCTCACGATCTGAGTGGCAATCTCCCGCTCGACAAGCGCACCCGAGCTGATCGTCCCGACCGTCGGATGGTTCTTTTGCACGGTCGCCCCACCGGCGCCCCCTTCCCCCCCGATGAACCCACCGACCGCGAGCGCCCCCTGCGCGACCGCGTAAACCGCATCGTCCGCACCCATCATCGGCGTTTGGAGCAGGATTCCGCCCTGCAGCGTCTTGGCATCGCCGATGGCCGAAATCGTCACATCGATCCGCGTGCCCGGTTTCGCGAAAGCCGGAATATCCGCCGTGACCATCACCGCCGCCACATTGTCGGATTTGATCGCATTGGCGGGCACATTGACGCCAAAACGCTGCAACGCATTGGCGACACTTTGGACGGTGTAGGAGAGTTTGCTGTCGCCCTTGCTCGCCAGGCCCACGACGAGGCCGTAGCCCACGAGTTGGTTGTCCCGCCCGCCTTCGACCACGGTCAGATCCTTGATGCGGGCGCCTGCCGCGGTGGCGGCAAAAGCGAATACAACCAGCGGGGCGCAAATCCGAAACAACCTCGAAACACGAGAAATCAGCGGAACGAAAAAGGGAGCGTTTTCTCTATTTTCAATCATTGCGGCGTTGGAAAATTGTTTCGGATTTCGAACTTCGGATCTTCAGAAAGGGTTCAGCTTGTCGTTGAGCCGGAGCAGCCAGCCCTTCTTTTGCGCGTCGGTCAGCACGCCCTCCGCCACGATATCGATCCGCGCGTCGGCGATATTCGATGAGATGACCGTGTTATCCGGCTGCACGTCGTAGGGCCGGATGATCCCGCGGAGGGAGGCAAACTGCCGCTCTTTCGAAAACGAGACCTGACGAATGCCCTCGATCACCAGATTTCCGTTCGGCAGGACATCGATCACCGTCACCGCGCAGCGATTCGTCACGGTCTGGCTGTTCTTGATCTCACCGCCGCCGGTGTAGGAGTTCGCTCCGGAGACGGGCAGGCTCGGGGTCGACGGAATGGTCACGCCCGTCGGCAGATTCTGCTGAATGTCCGGCTTGAAAATCTTGCTCGGGAGGTTGCCGAGAAACTGATTCAACAAGTTGCTCGCCACCCCCTCGACGCCAGCCTTGCTGTCCTTGTCGGTTTTCAAACGCACGCTGTTGCTCAGCGTCGACGTTTCCTGCACCACGATCGTCACGATGTCCCCCACCCGCCGGGCGCGCTTATCCGCAAACATCCCACGCTCGTCGGTCACCCCATCTTTCCACAGCGACCCCGCCAGGGTAGATCGCTCGCAGATCAGGAGAAAAAGGAAACCACCGAGGACCCGGATCGCGCAGCGAGATGTCGCGCCGCGCGCCGTTGGCCACCCGTGGGTTCTGTGGTCCATTCTCTCCGTTTGATCAGCGGTTTTCATCGGCGTTAAAACTGCACCTGGACTTTGCTTTCATTGAGAATCTGGCCGCTGAATTCCTTCTGGCTTTGGATATTCCTCAGGCGGATGAGCGCCCCCGCCGGGCCGGCCTCGAGCGCGAGCGCCTTCATGCTCACCGCGAGCAACCCCTGCCGGGCCACCACTTCCACCACCTGCCCCTTGCGCACCAGTGGTCGCTCGGCGAGGTCATGCCGCACGAGCAGCCGCGGCGACGTGATCGCCTGCGCCGTCTCCAGCGTCGCCGGGTCCGTTTCGGCTGGAATGAATGCCTGGCGGTCGCGGAGCACGTCCACCTTTTGCACGACGAGCAGCGAACGACTGAGCGGCTGGCCGCGTTCGATCCGCCCGCTCGCCGCCCACATTTCCTGCACGAGTTGCGCCCGCACCGGCAGCGTCCATTCCCCCACCTCCTCGGCTGCCGAGACGACCCGCACCTTCACCATGAAGCTGCTTGCCAGCCCGTCCTTCGGCGCGTCAGTCACCGTCACGCTGAAATCCGGCGCCGGCAGCGTCACCGAAACCCAAGGCCGGACAAAGCTCAGCCGGAGCTCACCATTCACGCCGAAGCGTTTCGTGAGTTCCATTTCCACCTCGTGGAGCAAAGCGTCGCCTTCCAGCAAGTGGCGGCCGGATTCGATCTGGAGGCGCCGCACCACGCGCTCGAGTTGGGCGGTATTGTTTTGCGCGAGGCCGTTGGTCGTCGCCACCGGCGCGAGCAGCCCCGCGAGTCGCGCCTGCCCCGCGGCTACGCCCGGAAACGAAAGCGCCAAAGCAGAGTAAACGAGCAGCAGAGCAGCGCGAGTCATCACCGTTTGATCTGGTTCGCCTTCTCCAGCATCTCGTCGGAGGTCTGGATCGACTTCGAGTTGATCTCATACGCCCGCTGCGCCTGGATCATGTTCACCATTTCCTCCACCACGTTCACGTTCGATGTCTCGATGAAGCCCTGATTCACCCCGCCGAATCCCGCCTCCGTCGGATTCCCCGTCTCCGGCGAACCACTCGCCGGCGTCTCTTCATAAAGATTGCCCCCGAGGCTGCGCAGGCCCGCCGGATTGGCGAAGCGGGCGAGCTGAATGCGGAAGTTCTGGTTCCCGCCCGCACTCGTCACCGTCACTTCGCCGCCGCTCGAGATCGTGACGCCCGTCGATCCCGCTGCGATCGGCTGGAAACCGCTCAGCAACTGGTAACCGTTGCTCGTCACCACCTTCCCCTGCCCGTCGATCTTCAGCGAACCGTCGCGCGTGTAAGCCCGCGTCCCATCCGCCCGCTGCACCTCGAAAAATCCATCCCCTTCGATCGCCAAATCCATCTTCTCCCCCGTCTGCTTCAGTTGCCCCTGCGTGAAAACCTTCGCCGTCGAGACAACCTTGCTCCCGTTGCCGAGTTCGATCCCCGTCGGCGTCACATTTCCGCCGCCCGCATCGGCGCCCGCCGTTTTTGCCTTCTGATACAGCAGATCCTGAAACTCGATCTTGCTCCGTTTGTACCCCGTCGTATTCGCGTTCGCGAGGTTGTTGGCGATCGTGTTGAGGTTGAGTTGCTGGGCTTCCATGCCCGTCGCACCCGAGTAGAGAGATTGAATCATAGGACGTTATGCCGACAGCGAACCAAGGGTCTGGATGGCTTTCCCCATCAGCTCATCCTGGTTCATGATGAGTTTTTGATTGGCTTCGTAAGCGCGCGAGACGGTGATCATGTTCACCATTTCCTGGAGCGGCTTCACGTTGCTCATCTCGAGCACGCCCGAGACGACTTCGGGATTCTGCACCGGATTCGGCTGCACCTTCGGGTCCTCCGCAGTGAGCAGCCCATCGCCCATGCGGCGCAGCTTCTCCGCCTCTCTGAATTCGTAAACTGGCAGCTTGCCCACCGTCGTTTCCCCCTGCACCAGTGAGCCGTCCGAGCTGATCGAAAGTCGCCCGCCCTCCGGCCGCAACGTGATTGGCCCACTTTCGCCGAGCACCGGAAAGCCGCTTTTGTTCACCAACTTCCGCTCCGCATTGACGTGAAATTCCCCGTCCCGCGTGTAACCGGCCTGCCCCTTCTCCGCCTCGATCTTGAAGAAACCGCGGCCCTGGATCGCGAAGTCCGTATCGTTCCCCGTGCTGCGGATCTCTCCGGGCTGAAAGCTGATCTGGGAAGTCGCCGTCGGCATCACCCCCTGCATTTCCTTCCCCGACCGCGCATCTCCGCCGTAGCGCTCCATGTCGGCCGCCTTGCTCGTGAACGCCTGCTCGCTCCGCCGGAACCCCGGCACCTGAGCCGAAGCGATATTCTGCGAGATCGCCTCCTGCCAGCGGTCGAGGGCGACCATGGCCGAAGCGCTCTTGTAGATGCCGATGTTCATTTGCAAGGCCGACTTAGCATCGCATGTGCCATCGCCCGGAGACCCTGATAAACACAGGGTTCCGCCGAATCCCACCACTCGCTGCGGCAAAATCTGCCGGGCAGAAACTTCCC
>JANPHH010000239.1:0-16931 GCA_031424375.1 Chthoniobacter sp.
CAGTTCAACCACCATGGGAAGGATGGGCGCAAGCTGGCCGTGAACAGCCGGTGGACCCTGGTCCGGAACGATGACGACAAACCCGATTCCGTGCTCGTGATCGACACGGACATGACCGAGCAGAAGAAGCTCGAGTCGCAATTCCTCCGGGCGCAACGGCAGGAAAGCATCGGCACGCTGGCCAGCGGCATCGCGCATGACCTGAACAACATCCTCTCGCCGATCCTCATGTCGGTGACGCTGCTGCGGCGCAACCTGAAGAGCCCCGATGACGAAAGGATGCTCAACATCGTGGAGAACAGCGCCGAGCGCGGCGCGGGCATCGTGAAGCAGGTGCTCACCTTTGCCCGGGGCGTGGAAGGCGAACGCGTGCTGCTCCAGCCGAAGCACCTCGTCAGCGAGCTGTCGAAAATCATGGCGCAGACTTTTCCGCGCAACATCGACATCCAGACAAATCTCCCGACCGAACTCTGGACGATCCTCGGCGATGCCACCCAGCTCCATCAGGTCCTGCTCAACCTCTGCGTGAACGCGCGCGACGCGATGCCGGACGGCGGCACCCTCAACCTCAGTGCGGAAAATGTGACCGTGGACGAGCAACTCGCGCGGATGAATCCCGGCGCGCAACTCGGTCCGCACGTCCTCGTTCGAGCCGGCGATACCGGCACCGGCATGTCGCCGGAGACCATGGACAAAATCTTCGACCCGTTCTTCACCACCAAGGAAGTGGGGAAGGGGACCGGTCTCGGCCTGGCGACCGTCATCGGCATCGTCAAGAGCCACGGCGGCTTCCTCAGCCTTCAGAGCGAACTCGGGGTCGGCACCACCTTCCTCGTCTATCTGCCCGCGTCCCTGGAGGCGACTGCCGATGCGGCCCACACGCCACAAACTGCACCCGCCAAGGGCAAGGGCGAACGCATCCTCGTGGTCGACGACGAACCGCCAATCCGCGAGGCGCTGGTCGGCACCCTCGAATCCTACGGCTACCACGCCTACACCGCGGAAGATGGTTCCGACGCACTTGCTCTCTACTTCCAGCGCAAGGACGAAATCGACCTCGTGATCACCGATCTCGCCATGGCGCAGATGGACGGCATCGCGCTCGTTCGCGCGCTGCGCAAAGTGAACCCCAAAGTGAAGGTCATCGTCTCCAGTGGCCACATGCAGAAGGACGCACAAACCGTCCTGACCGGCCTCGGCGTCACCACCTTCCTCGACAAGCCCTACACCGCCGACAAGCTACTCCGCGCGCTGCGTGAAGTGCTCGAAGCGCCCGCGCCTGTGGTGTCGGTGTAAAGCGGGGCTCCGCGCGTTTCCCATCGACTCAGCGGCAGGCCTTGGGAAATCATGCGATCTCGCATGAAACGTCTCATCCTCCCCTTCCTCGCCCTCGCCAGCTCCGCGTTCGCCATCGATCTCGCCGGCGACTTCAAAGGGCCCGTCGGTCTGCAACTTTACAGCTTGCGCGAGACCATCAAGACCGACCCCACCGCGGCGCTCGACAAGACGAAAGCCTTCGGTTTCACCGTCGCGGAACTTTACAGCAGTCTGCCGATCGAGACGGAGAAGCTGAAAGCCGAACTCGCTTCCCGCGGAATCACTGCGGTGAGCGCGCACTTTGGCTACGAAGCGCTGAAAAAGGACCTCGCCGGTAGCGTGAAAACCGCGCAATCGCTCGGGCTGAAGTACGCCGGCGTCGCCTGGATTCCCCACGAGACCGCAAACTTCGGCGAGGCCGACGTGAAGCGCGCAGCGGCTGATTTCCACGAATTCGGCGCGGCCTTCAAAACGGCGGGCATTCAGTTCTTCTACCACACCCACGGCTACGAGTTCCGCCCGGTTGCGGAGGGCGCCACCGACACGTTCTTCGACCTGCTCGCCCGCGAGACGAAGCCGGACCTCGTCGCTTTCGAGATGGACGTTTTCTGGGTCGTTCACCCCGGCGCGGATCCCGTGAAGTATCTCCAAAAATATCCCGGTCGCTGGGCGCTCATGCACCTCAAGGACATCGCCAAAGGCGCCCGCACCGGCGTTTACACCGGCAAGGCTCCGCTCACCGACGACGTGCCACTCGGGACCGGCCAGGTGAACTGGCCGCTCGTGTTGAAGACTGCGACCGAAGCCGGCGTGAAGTATTTCTTCATCGAAGACGAATCGCCGACCGTGCTCGATGCGATCCCGGTCACGCTCCGCTATTTGCAGAGCCTGAAATACTGAGCTGCCACGCGCCGCTCACGCCACCGGCTTGATCTTCCAGCCGTCGCGATAGGTCTTGGTCAGCAGCTTGTTGGCTTCCTTCACGTTCTTGATCCGGAGCGCTTTCGCGTCCCACACCAGCGTCTCGCCGGGAAAGCGCGTGGCGACGTTGCCGAGTTGCACCGCTTCGGTGAGCGGGCCGGCGTAGTCGAAGCCGTCGGTCGTCTTCGGTCCGCCGAGCGCGGCATCGACCCACGCGTGGTAGTGGCTGGAACCGGCCACCTTCTCGATCGCAGGTGGCGTCGCGCCCCCGCGGAGATACAGCTCCGGCATGGCCACGTGAGGGATGATCAGCGCGCCCGATTCACCGAGCACGAGAGAGCCAGCTTTCGGCATTTTTTTCTCCGCCGGCTTCGCGGGAAAGAGCGCGGCATCGGGCAGGCGACCGCCGTCATACCAGGTCACCGCGATCGTCTTGCCCGCCGTGAACGGCGTGCCGGCGAAGACGTAGCTCACCGTCTCCGCACCCGGCCAGGTGTGCGGATTCAGGCCCTCGTTTTCGGCGCGAATCGTCAGGGGATCCCTGATCCCGAGCGCCGTGAAAATGGGATCCAAAATGTGGCAGCCGAAGTCGCCCATCGTGCCGCCGCCGAAGGCCTGCCAGTCGCGCCACTTGAAGGGGTGATACACATCCGGCGCATAGTCGCGATGCGCCGCGACCCCGAGCCACTTATCCCAGTCCAGCGTCTCCGGCACCGGCGCGGACGCCGGGGGTTCGGTGAGCTTGGTATAGCCGTTCCCGTGATTGCCCTGCCATGAATGCACGGCGGTCACCTTCCCGATCGCGCCGTCGCGGATCAACTTCACCGCGGTGCGATAGGCTTCATGCGAATGAATCTGGTTGCCCATCTGGGTGACGACCTTCGACTTCGCCGCCTGCAAGCGGAGTTGCCGCGCCTCCCACACCGTGTGGGAAAGCGGCTTCTGGCAGTAGACATGTTTCCCCCGCCGCATCGCATCCAGCGCAAAGAATGCGTGCATGTGATCCGGCGTCGAAACGATCGCCGCATCGAATTTGTCCGCGAGCTTCGCGAACGCCTCGCGCGCATCGACGAAATGCGGCACGTCGGGAAACTTCTCATCCGCCTTGGCAAAGCGCGTCGAATCGATGTCGCAGAATCCCACATATTTCACCTTCGCGTGCGAGCCCACTTCCGCGATGTCCGAGAAGCCCTTGTTCGAGCAACCCACCGCCACGATCTGCAAGTTCGAGTTCAGATTCGCCGCGCGCAGGATTGCGGGAAAACCGGCGACGGCGACAGCGGTGGTTTTGAGGAATGAGCGGCGGGTCGTGTTCATGGGGGAGATGAATGTGGCAACCCGCCATCCGCGACCACCTTAGCCGCGCCGCCCGATCAGAGCGCGTCTTTCAGAATGCGGAAGATGTCCGTGTTATCCAGAAATCCCTGCACCCGCTCCGAGCCGGGGCCGGTTCCGAGCGCGAGCACGTCCTCCGCGGTATTCAGCGCGGATGGCGTCTGGAACGCTGCGGGTTCCGTCGCCGCACTCGCGGGCCGCTGCTCCGGTCCCGAGGGCGGACCTTTCGGTCCCGTCGCCCACGTGATCGCCGGCTGGCCGGATGCGTTCGCCCCGAGCAGTGCCACGCCATGATCCTGCCGCGGGGGGTAGCCGTTGAGCGTCATGCCTCCCGTCGCATGCCGGCCCACCGCGAGGATCAGGGACCGCTCACCCGCGTAGCGTTGGGCGGTGGCGATCGCCCGATCCAGCGCCAGTGTCTCGGTGATCACGTGCTCGCCTTCATTGCGTTCGGCCGCACCGGTGACCAGCGCCGCATCGACGATCAGCACGTAACCCTTGCGATTCGCCTGCAGGCACTCGATCGCCCGCCGCACCATGTCCGAGAGCGAAGGCTGCTCGCTGCCACTTTCGATCTGACTGCTGAACGCCATCGGCCCCATGCTGAAAATCCCGAGGAGGCTGGTGCTGCGGTACGAAGAAGCATCCTCGAGCGCCGCTTTCGTCCGGACCAGTTCATGGCCCGCCTTTTGCAAATCGGCGAGCAGGTCGCGCCCATCCGCGCGCATGCCGCCCTGCGCCTGCGGCAGAAAATCGGCCGCTCCGCCGCCGAGCACCACATCGAGCATCGGCGCGGAGAGGAAATCGGCCGCTGTCGCCGCGGAATCGCGGGCATCTGCGCGGTGGGCGAAGTAAGCCGCCGCCCCCGGCGCAGCGAGCGAACCGGTCGTGATCAGCCCCACTCCGCGGTGCGCCTCGCGCGCGAGATCCAGGATCGTCGCCAGCGGCTCACCCGCGGGCCCGACCGACAGGACGTGGTGATTCACCTTCACCCCCGTGGCCAGCGCCGTCGCCGCCGCGGCCACATCCGGCACCGCGAAGTCGCGCGCCGCGTTCTTGAGCAAAGCGATGCGCGGCAGCGATTCCATCGCCAGCCGATGATCCGCGCCACCCTCGTAGAGCCGCGCTGCCGTGAGATGGCGCGCCACCATTCCATCGCTCACGAAAAGGATGATCCCGAACGGCCGCTGCACGACCCAGTTCGTCACGTAGAGAAATCCGAACCCCGCGAAGACCAGCAGACAGAACAACGCGAGCAGTAGGTTTCGGAGCTTCATCGAGCGGAGGCGGATTCAACGGACCGCCCCCAAGCTTGGCAATGCCGGAGTTCCCTCAGTTGCTGCACCGATCCGGTCTTACAATCTCCCGCCGTCTGGGTTGTTGTTTCAGCCATGCGTGTCCCCCTCGCCGTAGCAGTCATCGCCTTTTTCGGAGCGGTTCCGGCGAACGCAGTCGATTTCATCCGCGACGTGCAGCCGATCTTTGAAGCGAAGTGCGTAAAGTGTCACGGCGCGGAGAAACAGAAGGGCGGCTACCGGCTCGATGTGAAGCGCATCGCGCTGACCGGCGGCGACAATCACGCGCCGAACATCGTGCCGGGGAAAGCGGGCGCGAGTCCGCTGATCACCTTCGTCTCCGGCGGAGATCCCGATATGAAGATGCCGCCGAAAGGCGAGCCGCTCGACGACGCGCAGCTCGCAACCTTGCGCGCGTGGATCGACGCCGGCGCGGAGTGGCCGGCGAGCGCGAGCGGCGCAGATCACGATCCGCTCGAATGGTGGTCGCTCCAGCCGGTCGTGCGCCGGTCACCGCCGGGAAACGTCGCGCATCCGATCGACGCGTTCATTCTCACGAAGCTCGCCGAAAAGCAGCTCACGCCTTCCCCTCCGGCAGACGCTCGCACGCTCTGCCGCCGGATCACTTTCGACCTCACGGGTCTGCCGCCCACGCCGGAGGAAATCCTGGCCTTCGAGGCGGCGACCGCCGCCGATCGCGACGCTGCGATCGAAGCGCTCACCGATCGCCTGCTCGCCTCCCCGCGCTACGGCGAACGCTGGGCGCGGCATTGGCTCGACGTCGTCCACTACGGCGACACCCACGGCTACGATAAGGACAAGCCGCGCAACAACGCGTGGCCCTACCGCGACTACGTGATCCGGGCGCTGAATGAGGACAAAAGCTACGCGCGGTTCGTCCAGGAGCAGCTTGCGGGCGACGTGCTTTTCCCCGGGACACACGATGGAATCGAGGCGCTCGGTTTCATCGCCGCGGGGCCGTGGGATTTTATCGGCCACGCGGAAGTGCCGGAGACCAAGACCGACGGCAAGATCGCACGCCACCTCGATCGCGACGACATGGTCGCGAATACGATCGGCACGTTTTGCAGTGCGACGGTCCACTGCGCGCAGTGCCACAACCACAAGTTCGACCCGATCTCGCAGGAGGATTATTACAGCCTTCAGGCGGTCTTCTCTGCACTGGATCGCACGGATCGAAAGTACTATCGCGACGACCAGTTCAACGCGCGCTTTCAAGAGCTGCAGCGGCAGCAACGGGACGCCGAGACCGCGCTCGCGGCGATCGAGGAGCCGCTGAAAAAAGCAGCCGGTGCCGAGCTCGTCGAACTGCAGCGGCGCATCGACGGCGCATCCAAGGCAGCGACGCAGAAGCCGGGCAACCCGACGCCGGACTACGGGTATCACAGCGCAATCGCGCCGACGCCGGATGTCGTGAAATGGGTGCAGATCGACCTCGACGCATCGGTCGCGCTCGAGCGCGTGGCGCTGCTGCCGTGCTACGACGACTTCAACAAGATCGGCGCGGGCTTCGGCTTCCCGGTGCGCTTCAAAGTCGAGGTGAGCGATGACCCGGAGTTCAAGACCGGCGTGAAACAATTCTGGCGGCGGCACGACGAGACGTTCATGGCAGATTTCAAGAACCCGGGCCTGACGCCGTTCACGACCAGCGCCGTGCAGGACGACGGCACCGCGGGCCGCTACGTGCGCATCACCGCGACGAAGCTCGCCCCCCGCAAAGACGATTTCATTTTCGCACTCGCCGAGGTGCAGATCTTCGATGCGGGCGGGGCGAATGTGGCGCTCGGAAAGACGGTCACGTCGCTCGACTCGATCGAGGCGCCGCCACGCTGGCGCCGCGCGAATCTCACCGATGGCCACGCGCCCGTGGCCCCGACGGCCGACGAGCGCGGGAAGCTGCTCGCCGAGCGGGAGGCGCTGCTGCTCGGCAAAGCGGACGAGCCAACGAAGCAGCGCCGCAAGGCAGCGCTCGCGGAGAAGGCGCGGGTCGCCGCGGAACTCGGCAAACTTCCGCCGCCGGCCGCGGTGTATGCGGGCACGATTCACAGCGGCAGCGGTTCGTTCATCGGCACGGGTGCGAAGGGCGGGCAGCCACGGCCGATCTTTCTGCTCGCCCGCGGCCAGGTCACGCAGCCGGGACGCGAGATGGTGCCAGGTTCGTTGTCGGCGCTGAAGTTCCAGCCCGCGCGGTTTTCCATTCCGTCCACTGCACCCGAAGGCGAGCGCCGCGCCGCACTCGCGCGCTGGATCACCGACCCGCAAAACCCGCTCACCTGGCGCAGCATCGTGAATCGCGTGTGGCAGTATCACTTTGGCCGCGGGCTGGTGGAGACCCCGAATGACTTCGGAAAAAATGGCGCGCTGCCCTCGCATCCCGAACTGCTCGACTGGCTCGCCTCCGAGTTCCGCGACGGCGGTGGTTCGCTGAAAAAACTGCACAAGCTGATTCTGACCAGCGCAACCTACCAGCAGTCCTCGGGCGGCAGTCCCAACGCGGAAAGGATCGACGCGAATAACGCGCTGCTCTGGCGGCAAAATCGCCGCAAGCTGGAAGCGGAAGCCGTGCGCGATTCGGTGCTCGCGATCAGCGGAAAGCTCGACCTGACGATGGGCGGCGCGGGCTGGCAGGACTTCGTCATCGAACGTCCCGAGCATTCGCCACACTACCGCTACGACCTCGCCGACCCGAATGATCCGAAGACGTGGCGGCGCTCGATCTACCGCTTCATCGTGCGCTCGCAGACGCAGCCGTGGATGACCTCGCTGGATTGTGCGGACCCATCCATTCGCGTCGATCGTCGCAATGAAAGCCTCTCCGCACTGCAAGCCCTCGCGCTGCTCAACAACGGCTTCATGCTCACGCAAGCACAGCACTTTGCCACCCGGCTCCAACGGGAGGCCAGCGACCTCCCCGCGCAGATCGATCGCGCCTCCGAACTCGCGTTCGGCCACAAACCAAGCGCTGCCGACCGCACGAAGCTCGTTGCCTTTGCCGAAGCCAACGGCCTGCCGAATCTCTGCCGCGTCCTGCTGAACCTGAATGAATTCGCCTTCGTCGATTAGACGTTCACCGCATCTCGCATTGGTCGCGTGCTCGCGGGAGGCAGTTCCCCGCCGGTGGCGCGCAGGTCGGCAAGCTCCTCGTTCACCAAGCTGCAAAGCTGGTGATAGCAGGCCTCTTCATCCGCTGCGTGACAGACGCCGCCCCATGGAAAAAGATCCGGGCAGTAGCCGAGATACGCGCTGTCAGAGTCGCTCCAGCGGACAAATTTCAGGTAGTGGTCTTCAGGTTTCATGGTTGGACTGCGCGGATGGCGTTTCGGATTTGGCGTTCCTGATAGTGGTGCGCATCATCACCATCGGCGCCACTGAGAATCACCGAACCCACAAATTTCCGATGACGGAACTTTCGATGCGACCCCTTTCCGCCGCTCGTTTCTTCGAATCCCGCATTCCGGAGATCGGCGATCAGTTGGCGGACTTTGCGCGGCACGAGGAACTCTGAAGCAATCCATTGATGAAAAGCGAACCCAATTCCTACTGGCACCGGAAGGTAAATTCGACGCCGATCACCCGCCGCGAATTCCTCTGGCGCTCGGGCGGGGGACTCGGCGGCATCGCGCTCGCGTCATTGCTCGGCGAGCAGCTCGCGCTCGCCGATGGCGGACTGCTCGCGGGAAAGCTGCATCATCCCGCGAAGGCGAAGCGGGTCGTGCAGTTCTTCATGGCGGGCGCGGCGAGCCACCTCGATCTCTTCGATTTCAAGCCGGAGCTGGTGAAGCGCGACGGGCAGGCGAGCGACTTCGGCGAGCCGGTGGAGGCGTTTCAGAATGGGCTCGGGCCGTGGTTGAAACCGGTGTGGGATTTTGCGCCATACGGACAATGCGGGAAGCTGCTCGGCGAAACCGTGTCGCCGCTCGGGCGGGTCGTCGATGAGCTGGCCTTCGTGCACAACATGGTCGGAAAATCCGGCGTGCACAGCGCGGCGACGTTGTTGCAGGCGACGGGGTTTCAGCTTCCCGGCTTCCCCGGCGCGGGCTGCTGGGTGAGCTACGCGCTCGGGTCGATGAACGATAATCTTCCGACCTTCGTGGTGTTGCCGGATCACCGCGGCTTCGGCTCGAACGGCGTGAAAAACTGGGACTCGGCGTTTCTCCCCGCGCAGCACAGCGGCACGATCATCTATCCTGGAACGGACGCGCCGGTGGCCGACCTTTTTCCGCACAAAGCGGGCGGCTATATCACCCCGGCGAGCGAAGCCGCGGCGCAGCAGCTCATGGCGGAATTGAATCGCGAACACGCGGCGACGCGCGAGGGCGACCAGCGACTCGACGGACGCATCCGCAGCTACGAACTCGCGGCGAAGATGCAGCTCGCCGCGCCGGAAGCGCTGAACCTGAAAGCCGAGCCCGAGCATGTGCTGAAGCACTACGGCCTCGATCGCGGACCGCTGACTTGGGCGACGGAAATCAATGCCGAGGAAGAGGCGTTTTATTTCTCCCAAAAGTGCCTGGCCGCCCGGCGGCTGCTGGAGCGCGGCGTGCGATTCGTGCAGGTGTGGAGTGGCAATGACAATGGGTTCCCGCGGCGCAACTGGGATTCGCACGAGGACATCCGGCGCGATCACGGGCCGCTCTCGAGCGGCATGGCGCGCGGGGCGGCGGCGTTCATCGAGGATCTCAAACAGCGCGGGATGCTGGAAGATACGGTGATCCTGTGGACCACGGAGTTTGGCCGGATGCCTTCGTCGCAGGGAGGCAAGGGTCGCGACCACAATCCGTTTGTTTTTACGAACTGGCTGTGTGGCGGTGGAATCAAGGGCGGGATCTCGCACGGCGAAAGCGATGCATGGGGCTACAAACCGGCGGACCGAAAGAATCCGACGCAAGTCTACGACATCCACGCGACGATTCTCCATCTGCTCGGCATCGATCACACGAAGCTGACCTTCCGCCACAATGGCATCGACCGCCGGCTCACCGATGTGCACGGCCACGTGATCGAGCCGCTGCTGGCATAACGCAAATCTTCTTCATCCTCTTCCTCTCCATCTTCCTCAATTTTCGTGACAGAAGAACGATGACGAAGTGGGAGTCATGGCCTCCAAAAGCGGGTGTCATTCCGAGCGGAATGAAGGGAGCCTGAGCGACCAGAATGGAGTCGAGGGACCTCGGGTGCAGAATGATCGACGAGTTCCAAAGGGCTGAGGTCCCTCGGCTCCGTTACACTCCGCTCGGGATGACACGCGGTTTTAAGGATCAGTGCGCGTTCCGAGCAAATGGAGGCACGGAGGATTTTCCAGACGGTAGAAAAACGACGAAGCGGGAGTCATGGCCATTAATAGCGCGTGTCATCCCGAGCGGAATGAAGGGAGCCTGAGCGACCAGAATGGAGTCGAGGGACCTCGGAGTGCAGAATGATCGATGATCATCCAAGGGCTGAGGTCCCTCGGCTTCGTTACACTCCGCTCGGGATGACACGCGTTTTTCTAAGATCAGTGCGCCCTTTCAAAAAGGGGATGCAAGGAGGATGCGAGTGGTGCTCGCGGGGCGAAGCGGACGCTGTTACACGAATGTCACACGCCGTCCCTATGCGGGATGGTCGACGCTTTTTACAGTCCTGTCCCTCATGAGTTCCAAAGCTGCGAACAAACGCATCCTCGTCGCCGAGGATGAACCGGACGTGCTCTCGCTGATCGCGATGAACCTGCAAACCGCGGGCTTCAACGTGATCAAGGCCGACAACGGGCTGACCGCTCTGAACCAGGCGCGCGAAACCCTGCCCTCGCTGATCATCCTCGATCTCATGCTGCCGGAGCTGTCCGGGCTCGAAGTCTGCAAGCTCCTGAAGAAGGAAACGCAGACCAGCGTGATCCCGATCATCATGCTCACGGCGAAAGCCGAAGAGGTGGACCGCATCGTGGGCCTGGAACTCGGCGCGGACGATTACATTACCAAGCCCTTCAGCCCGCGCGAACTGGTGCTGAGGGTGAAGTCCGTGATGCGCCGGGCAGCGGGCGCGGCGGAACCGGGCGACCTGCTGACCTTCGGTGACATCTGCGTCGATCGCTCGCGCTACGAGGTGACGGTCGGCTCGAAGCGGATCGAATTTACCGCCACGGAATTCAAACTCCTGACCGTGCTGATCGAGCGCCGCGGCCGGGTGCAGAGCCGCGACACGCTGCTCAATGACGTGTGGGGATACGAGAGTATGATCGACACGCGCACGGTGGATACCCACATCCGCCGCCTGCGGGAGAAGCTCGGGAAAGCAGCGGACTGCATTGAGACGATTCGCGGCTTCGGCTACCGCGTGGCGGAGCCGGGACGCTAGGAATGAGCGGCTGGTTTTTTGCATTCCTCGCCGCCGCGCTCGGCCTCGCCTGGTGGTGGAGCGCACGCCGCCTGCGGAGCGATGGGGCGCAACTCGAGCGGGCACTGGACGAACTCGGCGAAGGGAAACGACCGGGAAGATTTGCTTTTCGTAGCGGTCGTTTCGATCAGCTCGCGCGCCGGCTGGAGCACCTGGCAGAGGTGCTCGATCGGTCCCGGCGCGATGTGGAGCGGAGCGAGGCGCAGCTCGATACCGTGCTGGCGAGCATGGAGGAGGGCGTGATGGTGGTGGATGAGCACCACGTCCTGCGCCAGACGAATCCTTCGTTTCGGAAATTCTTCGACCTCCCGGCAGATCCGCGCGGGCAGACGGTTCTCCGTGCCTCCCGGGCGACAGAACTCGAAGCACTCATCTCCACGGCGCTTTCGACCAGCGGAGTCCAGACGGGCGAAATCTCCGTCAACGGCAGCCGAACGCCGCGGCACTTCGCCGTGAGCGCGGTCCCGATGCGCGACGACGAAGGCCGGCCGGGGGTCGTCGCGATCCTGCGCGATGTCTCGCGGCTGCGGCAGCTCGAGGATGTGCGGCGGGAGTTTGTGGCGAATGTCTCGCACGAGTTGCGCACGCCTCTTTCGATCTTCCACGGATACGTCGAGAATCTGCTCGATGATCCGAAGATGCCGATGGCGAGCCAGCGCGAGGTATTCGAGATCCTGCGCAAACACTCGCTGCGTCTGAATGCGCTCCTCGAAGATCTGCTGACGCTGGCCCGGCTGGAATCGCGCAATGACGAACTGGAACTGGCGCCGGTCCAACTCGACAAATTCTTGCGGGACATCGTCAACGATTGGTCTGGCCGCGCGGCCCGAAAAAACCTCGTGCTCGCCGTCGAGATCGACGCCACGATTCCTCCACTACTCGCGGACGCCCGGCGGCTGGAGCAGGTCTTCAATAACCTGCTGGAGAATGCGGCAAAGTACACCGAGGAAGGTGGCCGAATCACGGTGAAGGCGGCGCAAATCGAGGGGCAGGCGGAGGTGCGGGTGGAGGATACGGGGATCGGCATTCCGCCCGCGGATCTGGCGCATATCTTCGAGCGGTTTTACCGGGCGGACAAAGCTCGCACGCGTTCGCTCGGCGGCACGGGCCTCGGGCTGTCCATCGTGAAACATCTCGTGCAGTCGCACGGCGGCAGCGTCCGCGCGGAGAGCACTTATGGGAAAGGGACGGCGATCATCATCCGGCTGCCGCTCTCCGAGAATCTTGCGGCGCCCGGCGGCGAATCGAAAAGCTTGTCATCCTGAGCGGTGGTTCGCGGAGCGAAGGTCGGGCGGGACGGATTAGAAGGGCCTATACCTTTTTCACAATGGCGGCATGGTGCAGCGATAGTCCCTCTCCGCCCGAAGAAAAGTTGGAGGTCCTTCGACTGCGCGCCGCACCGCACCCCCCCAGCCACCTTTCCAGCCATCCTACCACCGCGCGGCGCTTCGCTTAGGATGACAGGTTTTTTTGGATGGGCGCTGCGCGCGGGAACGTCCGGGCCACCAGCTCAGAGGGGCGCCGTCGTCGTCGCGGGCGAGTTCGGTTCCGCGGCCGCCGCGGGCAGCGGCTGCGCGACGTAGTCGGTGATCAGTTCCAGCCGCCCGTCCTCGTGCTCGAGCAGCGCGGACATGCTCTCCACCCAGTCGCCGGTATTGTAGTAGGTCACATTCCCAAACTGCCGGACGGCCGGGGAATGAATGTGGCCGCAGACCACGCCATCCACATTGTCCTCACTGGCAAAATGCACAATTCCTTCCTCGTATTTCCCGATGTAGCTGACCGCATCCTTGACGCTCTTTTTCACATACGCACTCAGCGACCAGTAGTCGCGGCCGATCAGGCGGCGGAGGTAGTTGAGCGGGCGGTTCAGCCGGAGGAGGAGCGTGTAGCCCACGTCGCCGAGGTAGGCGAGCCACTTGATATTCTGGATCACGGTGTCGAGTTCGTGGCCGTGGATGATGAGCAGACGGCGCCCGTCGGCAGTCGTGTGAATGGCGCGCGGCTCGATCTTCACCGCGCCGAAGTCGCCGCAGAAACCGTGGACAAATTCGTCGTGATTACCCGGGATATAAACGACGTGGGTTCCTTTGCGTCCCGCGCGGAGAACTTTTTGGATCACGTCATTGTGCGCCTGCGGCCAGTAGATGCCGCGGCGGAGCGCCCAGATGTCGATGAAATCACCGACAATATAGAGCGTCTCAAATTCGACATCCCGGAGGAAATCGAGGAGCCGCTCGGCCTGGCTGCCGCGCGTTCCGAGATGGATGTCGGAGATCCAGCCGGTGCGGTAACGTTTCATGGACTATGGAAAGCGGGCGAATGGGGAGGAGTCAAAGCTGGAGGCAGCTTTTTTGCGGGGTTTTACCGGGTTGTAACATTCCCGGCGCTCAAGGCCCACATGTTGCTACGATTGGTGGGCTGTGAAATCGAACATCTGGGACATATCTGCGGGCGGACAAGACGCTGCCAGCCAGGGAAAACGCCGCCGCAAAACGATCAGCGATATTTTGCGAGCCGCCTACCGGGCCACGGCCCGCGACCCACTGACCCGACGGGCGGTGAAAAAAGTCCTGCGCTAAGGGCGCGGGCAAACTCTCGCCAAAGGGCGGAAAGCGGGGCAGCTTTGTCCCGACATGCAAGACCCCCGGCTTCTCTCTACGCGCCGCCAATTTTTCGGGCGGTCGGCAAATGCCATCGGACTCGCGGCGCTCGGCTCGCTGCTGGATCGCGATCTCAGCGGTGCGAACGCGGAGGCGCAGCCTGCGACTCACGGAGCGCTGAAGGCGCTGCACTTTGCGCCGAAGGCGAAGCATGTGATCTACCTGCACCAGTCGGGCGCGCCGTCGCACATCGATCTCCTCGACTACAAGCCGCAGATGCAGCCGCACCACGGCGAGGAGCTGCCGGCGTCGATCCGGCAGGGCCAGCGGATCACGGGGATGACCTCGGGCCAGAAGGCGTTTCCGATCGCGGCGACGAAGTTCAAGTTTGCGCAACACGGGCAGAGCGGTCTGTGGCTGAGCGAGCTGCTGAGCCAGCACGGCAAGATCGCGGACGAGATCTGCGTGGTGAAGTCGATGCACACCGAGGCGATCAACCACGACCCGGCGATCACTTTCATCCAGACCGGCTCGGAGCAGCCGGGGCGGCCGTGCATGGGCTCGTGGGTGACGTATGGGATCGGCAGCGAAAACGCGAATCTGCCCGCGTTTATCGTGCTCATTTCGCAGGGCTCGGGAAATAAAACGGACCAGCCGCTGTTCTCGCGGCTGTGGGGAAGCGGCTTTCTCCCGAGCAGCTATCAGGGAGTAAAATTTCGCAGCAAGGGTGATCCGGTCCTTTATATCAACAACCCGCCTGGGATCGACGATTCCACGCGTCGTGAGATGCTCGACACGCTCAAAGGCCTCAACCAAATCCAGGTCGCCGCGCTCGGTGATCCGGAGATCGAGACGCGCATCGCGCAGTATGAGATGGCGTATCGCATGCAGGCCAGCGTGCCGGAACTGATGGATCTTTCGCACGAACCCGCGAGCACTTTCGAACTCTACGGCGAAGACGCGCGCACGCCCGGCACCTACGCCGCCAATGCGCTGCTCGCGCGGCGACTGGTGGAGCGAGGGGTGCGCTTCGTGCAGCTCTATCACCGCGGCTGGGATCAGCATAATCAGCTCGCCGCTCACCTGCCGAAACAGTGCCGCGATGTGGATCAGGCGAGCGCCGCGCTGGTTCTGGATTTGAAGCAGCGCGGGCTGCTCGACGAGACGCTGGTCGTGTGGGGCGGAGAGTTCGGCCGCACCAGCTACGTGCAGGGAGCGATCGACAACCCCGGCTACGGCCGCGACCACCATCCGCGCTGCTTTTCCACGTGGCTCGCGGGCGGCGGGATCAAGCCGGGGACGCAGTTCGGCGAGACCGACGACTACTGCTACAACATCGTGAAAGATCCGGTGCATGTGCACGACATGAACGCGACGATCCTGCATTGCCTCGGCATCGATCACGAGCGGCTCACCTATCGCTTTCAGGGCCGCGACTTCCGCCTCACGGATGTGCACGGCAAGCTGGTGAAAGGCATCCTCGCTTAGGACCCATTGGCGGAGGTCCACGAAAGACACGAAAACGCACGAAAGCAGAGTTCCCAATTTCGTGTCCTTTCGTGTCTTTCGTGGACCTCTCCTTGCCTCGCTCGCGTGAGCTGACTAGAACCTGACGCCCATGAAATCCCCCCGCGCCCGCCTCTTCCTGATGATGGTCCTTGAGTTCTTCATCTGGGGCGCGTGGCTGCCGCCGCTCTTTCACCTCATGGGCGCACCGGAAGGCCTCAACTTCACCGCCGCGCAGCAGACCCTGATCGGCAGTTGCTTCGCCATCGCCTCGGTGCTCGGCATCTTTTTCGCGAATCAATTCGCCGACCGAAATTTCGCGTCGGAGAAGTTCATGGCGTTCAGCCACCTCGTCGGCGGACTCGCGGTTGGAGGACTTTATTGGGTGAAGGACTTCCCCACGTTCTTCGCGCTGATGTTGATCCACTCGTTGTTTTACGTGCCCACCATCTCGGTCGCGAACTCGCTTGCCTTCGCCAACATCAAGGATCCCGCGAAGGAATTTGGCCTCATTCGCATGGGCGGAACGATCGGCTGGATCGCCGCGTCCTGGCCGTCCTTCTTCATTCTCCAGGGCAAGACCGGCGGCGCACAGATCGAAGCCGAGCGCCTCGCCTTCCTCGTCGCCGGCATCGCCTCGCTCGTCCTCGCCGCGTTCAGTCTCACGCTCCCGCACACTCCGCCGAAGAAGCGTGACAGCGGCGCGGGCGAAAACCTCGCCTGGCTGGAAGCAATGAAGCTCCTGCGCGTTCCCTTCATCCTCGTGCTCTTCGTCGTCACCTTCATCGACGCCACGATCCACAACGGCTACTTCGTCACCGCGTTCGGCTTCCTCGCCGATGTGGGGTTCAAGGGTGAGCACATCATGCTGATCATGAGTCTCGGTCAGGTCGCGGAAATCGCGACGATGGCGATCCTCGGCGGAGTGCTCGCGAAGCTCGGCTGGCGCACGACGATGATCATCGGCATCCTCGGCCACGCGGCGCGCTACGCGGTGTTCGCGCTCTTTCCCAGCAATCTCCCGATCCTCGTCATCGTGCAGGTGCTCCACGGCATCTGCTACGCCTTCTTCTTCGCCACGGTCTACATCTTCATCGACGCCGCGTTCCCGAAGGACGTGCGTGCGAGCGCCCAGGGGCTGTTCAATCTGCTCATCCTCGGCCTCGGCGACCTCGCGGCGAAGTGGGTCTTCATTCCGCTGATGAACTCGTGGAAAGTCACCGTCGGCACCGGTGCGGATGCGAAGGTGATGATCGACTACCCAAAGCTCTTCCTCGTCCCGGTGGGCCTCGCGCTCTTCGCAGCCGTGCTGCTCGCGCTCGCCTTCCGTCCGCCGAAGGAAATCTCCCCCGGCGGAATCGCCGCCGCGTCGCACTAACAAGCGGCGGTGGAAAATCCCTGTCATCCTGAGCGGAGCGCCGCGAGGTGGAGTGGCAGGGGAAAGGTGGAGGTGGGGCGTGCGGGGCGGCGCGCAGTCGAAAGAACACACGCAACAAATACCGCAGGCCAACAGGGGAGATTCGTGAGGTACATAGAAAACCCCCAGCCCCCCACACCCACA
>JANPHH010000240.1:0-1723 GCA_031424375.1 Chthoniobacter sp.
TGGAGGGTTCCCCCGCTGATTGTCGTTCCGCCCGTGTAGGTATTCGCTGAGTTCAGCATCCAGGAGCGGCTATTCTCCAGTCTTGCCGCCAGTTCGCGATCCTCTCCCAACGCGGCGAGCCCCAGAGCCGGTCTCGGCTCGACGATCTCGCCGCGGTTTTCTGAGCGGTAAGCCGCGATGGGTTTCGGCGCGGGAGCAGACTCGAGGACGGTGGTCCCGTTTGCGAAAAACTTCTGGTTCGTTTCCGGTGCGGTGGGTGGGGCAGGCGGGGTGGAAGCGATTATGGCACCGCCAAGCGTGAGTGGAGCGACCGAGGGCATCGGGGAGGGCAGGGGCGGCGCTTCTCCGGCGGATTTGAATCCGCTGACCCGCCCGGTATCGGCGAGTTCCTTGCCACTGGCAGGGCCGGAAGTGGCCGCCCCGGCAGGGATCGGGCTCAAATCAACGGTCGCGAATCGGCGAAAGCTCGGCGCGGGAGTTCCCGCCGCGGAGGGAGCAGGAACGGGCGCTCTGGCAGGGGGGGATCCGCTGCCGGTGGGAGACGTGAGGACCAAGGTCCCCGCTCCCGACTTGGTGATGGACGAAGTCCCATCATTCGTCTTTGCGTAGAAGGCGAAACTTTCGGCGTTCTCGCGTGGGACGATGGATCTGGATTCGCTCGTGGCTTCCGATGAGGGCACGGGCACATCCACTTCCTTGAGAGCCTTGTCGAGTTTCACCCCCTCCATTTCACGCCCATCGCGGGTCCCCCCCCTCCAGACGCGGATCATTCCCGGTTGCGATCGCCACCCGGCGTCGGTGCTGTTCACTGTGGCGACCATTGACCGCACACTCGCTTTCCGCTGCACAAAGCCGCTCATCAGGACGGTGCCGCCGAGCAGCGCGATCAAGGATGCCGCGAGTCCGAGGGGCACCACCCATTTCCAATCGCGACGCGGGATGACCACGACGGGCGCGGGTGCCGGTGCGGGTTCGCGGAAATGGGCGAGCAGGCGTTCGCGGCGTTCGGCGGAAAGTCGCGCGGGCAGGGGCGCGGCCGGATGTTCCGGGATGGCGCTCGCTTCGCGGAGCAACTCGATCGCCTGCTGGAGGCGTGCGTGCAGCCTGGAGAGCCCGGGATCGGTGGCCATCTGGGTGCGCAGCGCGGCGGCTTCGGCGGGCGGCAATTCGCCCATGAGCAGGGCGGTCAGGCGGATCTCGGTTTCCTCGCGCGGGGTGCGTGGCGTTTCGGGATTCATGGTGCGACGTCGGTTTTGACCAGTTCCAGGGCCATGGCTTTCAGCGCGTGATGCAGGAGATAGCCGACGTGCCCGACGGTGAGGCCGGTGCGGTCGCTGATCTCCTGGTAGGAAAGGTCTTCGTTGAAGCGCAGCCGGATCAGTTCGCGGCTGCGCGGGTCGAGGGTTTCGAGGACGAGGCGGACCAGCCCGATGCCTTCCCAGCGGGCGATCTGTTCGTCCGGCATTGGCTGCGAGTCGATGGCCTCGTTGGCCGGCGTTTCGCCGTCGGGCCCGGAGTCGCCGACGAGGACGATGCGTTTCGTGCGCCGTTGGTGATCGACGGCGAGATTGTGGACCGTGCGATACAGCCATGGCTGTGGGGTGCGGACCTGCTGGAATTGGGCGTGAAGTTTCATAAAGGCGTCCTGGACGATGTCCTCCGCGACCTCGAAATCGCCGAGCAACCGCCGGGCATACGCGAGCAGCGGCGACTCGAGGGCGGC
>JANPHH010000241.1:0-2363 GCA_031424375.1 Chthoniobacter sp.
TCAATGCGCGGGTCTTCGAGTTGACGGAAATAGTGACTCAGGCTGTGGGTGTCGGGCATCCCAAGCTTCTGCCAACCTCGCTATTAAGAGTACATTTATAATATCTATAATCCAGCGCCGATTTTGGCGCGATTGCCCTGCCTGGCCTTCCCTTCGGGATGACAGGCCGCTTGGATTCTCGTTATGCCGATGGCCAAAATCGGCTCGCCAACGACCGGGTGGATTGAGAAGATTTTCGCCAATGCGCGACGGTGAAGCCCAGGCGAATGCAGAGTCGGAGGAGGAAGCGAAGAAAAAGGGTGCGTTCCTGAGCCAGGGGGCGAATAACGCGTGGAAGAAGCGTCTGGGCGAGTATCAAGCCGCCGTGGACAAGTCCTCCACGACCGCGTGAAGAAGATGGTGCGCGGTGCAGGGTTCGAACCTGCGACCCCTACAGTGTCAGTGTAGTGCTCTACCACTGAGCTAACCGCGCGTGCTTCGGCCCGCATGACCGCGGGAGAGAGGCGGAAAGTAGACGGCCAAGGGGCTTTGACAAGGATAAATCCCGGGAAAACCAACGTGGCACGAACGACTCTGCGCAAGTCCTCGCGCAGGAGGGTATTGCCCCACCGCGCCGGTGAACAACCGCGGCTTTTTTACATCCAAACGACAGCGTTGCTGCGATTCAGTGCAAGTAAATTATCTCGAACCCTTGCCGCTTCTACCCCATTGAAAACGCCCTCGCTTGCCAATCTCGACAGTCTCCGGCGCCTCGTTCGCGAAGTGCCCTTCCCCGACAACCTCTCGAAAGGCCTGCTCTGCCAGCAATCTCTGGCGCCCGACAACATTGTCTTCTTCCGCCGGGGCGCGAAGTCAGCGGCGAAATCCGACGGGATCGGCAACAATTATCACCACCGCTTTGAGTTTGTGGTCGTCGCCGAGAGATCCGGTCCGATCCGGATCGACCAGCAAAGTTTTCTCGTTCATTCCGGCGAGGCAGCGCTCATTTTCCCTAATCAGTTCCATCATTATATGGACCTCACGGACGGCGAATCGGAGTGGCTTTTCCTGACGTTCGAGCTGCGAAATCCCGAGACGGTCGAGTCACTGCGCAACAGTCCGCGAGTGCTGGATCAGGACGGAATCTCGAAAGTTGAGAATCTGATTCAAAAATTCCTGAGACCCGAGGGGAACAAACCCGACATCCTGGCGATCTCCTACGAGCTTTCGCGCCTCCTGATCCACCTCCTGAAGTGCCCGGAGCTTCCCGAAGAACGCCGCGACATTCACTCGGGCACCAACGCCCGCGACGCGATCCTGGAGAAGATTAACACCTACATCCGGGTGCACCTGAACGAAGCGGTGACGATCGCCGATATCGCGGCGGAACTCGGTTACAGCGTGAGCCATCTGCGGGCCGTATTCCGCGATCGGCTCGGAGTGAGCCTCGGACGCTACATGCGCGAATCACGCCTCTCAGAGGCCGCGCAGCTCCTCCAGAGCACTCAGCTGAATGTTTCCGAGATCGGCGACAAATGCGGCTTCGAGTCCCTCTATGCCTTTTCTCGCGCCTTTCGCAAAGCCTACGGCGTCCCACCGCGCGCCTACCGCCAGTTCGTGGTCGAGGGGCGCACGCTTCCACCCCGGCGCAGCGCCCCGCCCGCCGTGGCCGCGGGGTAGATCGCGTGTCATAGCGCCGCTTCTCAGTTGTCGGCGACGCGGGGTCTGGTAGTGGAAAGGGCCGCTCTCCATCCGGGGAGCGGCCTTTCCCATTCTTCCCGATGAAAGCCCTCGTCAAACGCAACGCCACCCCCGGTCTCTGGCTTGAAGATGTTCCCGAACCCGTCGCCGGGATCAACGATGTCCTGATTCGCATCGATCGCACCGGCATCTGCGGCACCGATCTGCACATCTACAATTGGGACGCGTGGGCGCAGAAGACGATCCCGGTGCCGATGGTCGTCGGCCATGAGTTCGTCGGCGAAATCGTCAGCGTCGGCAGCAACGTCACCGATTTTTTTCCCGGCGAAATCGTCTCGGGGGAAGGTCACGTCGTCTGCGGGCGCTGCCGCAATTGCCTCGCGGGGCGCCGCCACCTCTGCGCGCACACCAGCGGCATCGGCGTCAATCGGCCCGGCGCGTTCGCCGAGTACATCGCGCTGCCGATGAGCAACGTGTGGCACCAGCAACCGGGCATCGATCTCGATGTCGCGTCGATCTTCGATCCGCTCGGCAACGCCGTGCATACCGCGCTGAGTTTTGACCTGCTCGGGGAGGATGTGCTCATCACCGGTGCCGGCCCGATCGGACTGATGGCTGCCGCCGTCGCGCGGCACGCGGGAGCACGCTATGTGGTCATCACCGATGTGAATGAATACCGCCTC
>JANPHH010000242.1:0-3043 GCA_031424375.1 Chthoniobacter sp.
CCGTAAGGTCGGGGCCCACTTCGCCGCCTTCGCCATAGAGGCGATGGCACACCGCGCATGCCTGGGTGAAGACCGCGCGGCCTGCGCTCTTGTCGGCATGAGCGGTGGCGTCAGGCGTGAGTTGCTGCTTCAGCTTCGCAATGAGCTGCTTTTTGTCAGCGGCGGATTCGCGGATTTCGCCCCACACCTCGGCGAGTTTGGCGTTCAGCGCGTCGTCATTGAAGCTGCGAATCTGCCGCGCGGTGAAGGGCGACAGCGCCGTGCGCGGAATCGTGCCGGCGCCGATCGCAGCGAGCAGGGGGCGGATGAAGCTGGGCCGGGAAACGATGGTGCCGATGAGCAGCGGGCGTTCGGATGCGTGGAATGATCCATAGGCTTTGACCAGTCGCTCGCCGATCGCCGGGTCATCGAACGTCGCGAGGCCGCGGGCTGCTACCGGGTTCAGGAATCGCTCGCCGAGCAGCTTCTCGCAGATGCCACGGAGATCGGGTGCGCGGTTGTCGATGAGCGTCTGGAGTGCAGCTTTTCGGGTGTTCAGCTCGGCCTGCTTGTCGAGCGCGACCTTCGTCACTTGATCCAGCGCGCGGCCGTCGCCGAAGACGACGCCGAGCTCCTGGACGCGGGATTCCACCGCGGGATCGGCGACCTCGGCGAGGCGTTTTGCGATCGCATCCCACGCGGTCGGCTTCGTCGCCTTGCGCCAGCCGGAGAGCGCCTCGGCGATGCCGGCGGTGGCATCGCTCGCGAGGTCGGGCGACTCGGCGGCGAGGGCGGCGGCGAGGAGCGCGTTGAGCGGCGCGGGGTTCTTGTCGAGATCCTCGGCGAGCCGACGGGAGATGAATTTCCGCGTCTGCGGCAGCGCGCAGCGGGAAGCCACGGCGACCAGAGCGGTCGGATCGGAGTCGGCGACCGGGATCAGGCCATACCACGCGAGCAGCGGCAGATTGTGATCGGCCGCGTCTTCGGCGTGAGCAGTCAGCGGCGCGGCGAGTTCGGCGCGCTGCGCAATGGGGAGGCGCTGCAGCGCGGAAGCGAGCGCGAGGCGGACGAGCGCGGATGGGTCGTTCGCCGCGAGCTTCACGAAGTCCTCCTGCCAGCGGCGTGCCGCGGTCTCGCCGGCCGCGAAATCCTGCCGCCACGCGGGGCGCACGCTCATCAGCGTATCGAGCGGCCACGCGTCGGTGATGCAGCGCACCGCCCACGTGCGCAGGTGCTCGTCCGGGTTGGCGAGCAGCGACTTGAGCAGCGCGTCGTCCGTGCCGCGGATAGCGTGGAGCGTCCAGAGCGCCCGAAGATTGCCCGCCGTGACCAGCGCGCGGAGTTGCTCCTTTGCCAGGGAGAGATCCTTGCCACCGGCCGCGCGCTCGGCGAGTTCCAGTCGGGCGCGACGGGACCACCACTCGTTCGGATACGTGTGCAGTTTCACCAGTTCCTCGCCGCTCTGCTTCGCGAGGTCGAAGGCCGCGACCGGCGCGGGCGTGCCGTAGGTGATCTTGAAAATGCGCCCGCTCGTGCGGTGGACGCCATTGCGTTCGTGGCACTCGCCGGTGTCGCTCCAGTCCAGCACATACACTCCGCCATCCGGGCCGGAGCTGAGATCGAGGCCCACGAACCACGGGTCCGCCGCGATCAGGAAATCCTTTCCATGATGCCCTACGTAGCCCGAACCCACGCGCTCGAGCAGCTCCTGATTCGCGCGCTTGCCGTGTTGGTTCAGCGTAAAGAGGCGGCCGCGATATTCTGCGGGCCAGTGGTCGCCGAGGTAGATCATCGCGCCGATGTGCGAGTGCCCGCCGCCCAGCGCATTCGCCGCGCCCGCGCGGGAATCCTGCCAGCTCTTGCCGGTATCGAAGTGCCAGTGATCCGCGTGCTGATCGATGAGCGCGTAGACGCGCGGATTGGGATCGATGGTGTGCGCGCGGACGAAGTGCTCGCCGGCGACGGCGTGCCAGAGGTGGCCGTTCACCGTGTTCACGTGAAAGAGCTCGCCGTGCTCGTCCCAGTCGTGGCCCCATGGGTTGGTATTGCCCGCCGTGAGCGTCTCGAAAACGTGGCGCTCCGGATGATACCGCCACATTCCCCCGCGCACCGGCAGCCGCTGCTCGGGTGGCGTTCCCGGCACGCCCACCTCACCCGCGGCCGTGGCGCCCACGCGACCGTAGAGCCAGCCATCGGGGCCAAAGCGCGGGCCGTTGACGAAGTTGTGGTAGCTCTCATCGGGCACCTTGAAGCCGTCGAGCACCACCTCGGGCGCGGCGTCCGGCACGTCGTCGCCATCGCGGTCCGGGATGAAGAGCACATTCGGCGGCGCCGTCACCCACACCCCGCCGCGCCCCACCTCGATGCCGGTGATCATCTGCACCGTGTCCGTGAAAACCTTGCGTGACGAGAAGTGCCCGTCGCCCTTCCGATCCTCGAAGATGAGGATGCGGTCGCGCAGCCCGAGGTCGAACTTCCGCGGCGCCTCCGCGTAGGTGTAATTCTCCGCGAGCCACAGCCGCCCGCGTCCATCCCAGGCAATCGCGATGGGATTCTGCACGTCCGGCTCAGCCGCGAAGACGCTCGCCCGAAAGCCGGGTGGCAACGTCAGTTTTTCGGCTGCTTCCGCCGCCGGCATCGGCCCACTTTGATCGGGCTCCGAGTTGTAGGGGGTTGGGAAATCGGAGGCCCGCGCGGTCAGGGCGAGCGCGAGGAGAACGGGGAGGATTTTCATGCGGGCGGAGGAGCGGCAGCATCGGAAGTGGCCGCCGCGATGACAACTCCCGGCGCCCGCGCTTCTTTGCCCGCACCCAAGGAGCAACGGTGTTGGTTGTCGAAGGGTTTTTTGAAGTGTGTTGAGGATTGTTGGATGGGGCCTCGCCGGCCCCAAACCCCGGCGTTCGGGGGGAACATTGGGTCGTCTATTCAGGCAGCGGCCTGGAGTTTGAACTGCGGGTTTTTGAGCAGGCGGTTGAGCAGGACGACCAGTTTGCGCATCACCGCGGTGAGCGCGACCATCTTGACTTTGCCGGCCGCGCGCAGCCGCCCGTAGAACTCGCGCAGG
>JANPHH010000243.1:0-4274 GCA_031424375.1 Chthoniobacter sp.
GCGCATCGATGGCCGCCTTGTGTTCGAGAACGCGCGGTTTTTCGGTGCCGTGCGCCACGCCCATGATGTTCACGTTTTTGAACTCCGCGCCGCCTTCACGCCAATAGGCGTGGGTCATGATGTGATGGCGGCCCACTTCGCCGCCAGCCTCGACCTCACGTCCGTGCGGGACGGCCCAGTGGAAGAGCGCGTTGAAGCGCGTCACCCGCTGGCCGGTGGCGCTCGGCTTCACGTGTTCGAGGAAGGTGGAAAACCGGCCGATGACCTGGCGCGCATTGAGGTCTTCGGCGACGCGCACGAACGTGTCGAGATCGACGCCTGCCTCGGCAGCACGGGATTCCCACAGACCGACGCGGACTTCGTCGAGGGTGAGTTCGCGTTTCAACGCGAGCAGGACTTCCCATTCCAGCTCGCTGAGGTGCACCACGCCCACGCGGATCATCTGCGCGGGCTCTTCGCCCCGGTCGCCGGGCTCGATCGTCTTGCGCCGCACGTGCCCGACGCCGAGCGCGAAGATGCCGCGGGCGGGCATCAGCTTGAAGGCGGTGCAGCCGGTGTGGCGCATCAGCACGCGACAGTGTGCGTCCATCGACTGGCCGACCGGCACCTTGAGCGTGGTCCAGAGCCGTTACTCGCTGCCCGCGGTCTGTTCATCCGTGGAGCGCACGACGACGTGCCCGCTGAACGGGTCCTGCTGAAACATGAAGTCGAACGCGCCGGTGAGTTTCTCCTCCGGCACTTTCCACGCGACGAGCGCACCCTCGGCGAGGTTGCTGGCCACGAGCGTCTGCCGCACGCGGCGGATGGTGCCGGCGGCGAGCATGGTGCGAATGCGCTCGAGCACGGTGTCGAGCGGCACGCCCGAGCGCTCGGCGATTTCCACGAATGGCTCGCGGACGAAGCCGGCGATCTTGTCCTCGGAGACGGCGAGGATGCGGGTGTTGAGCGGGTCGGAGTGTTCGATGGACATGGGAAAGGGAGGGCGAGTGTAGGCGGCTGCGGGAGTTTCACAAGGCGCGGGCCGCTTCCGCGCCCTTCGTCTTTTTCTTCATCTTCATCTTCATCCCGGGAGAAAAAGATGAAGTTGAAGAAAAGGACGAAGAGTGCTGGCGGCGGTGCGCGTGGCGTAAGATTCAGCCACAAGCTGACCCGCGCGGCCAACCGCCCTTTGGCAAAAGCCGAACCGCGGCTTGGCAAAAGTCGGCGCGCGACTGTCGCGACCGTTTGTGGTTCGATCGCTCCCATGCGTCTCCTCCCCGCGCTCGCCGCCCTCCTTTTCCCGCTCATCGCCGCTGCTGCCGAGCCTCCTCGACTCAATATCCTTTTCGTCTTCGCCGATGACTGGGGCCGCTATGCCAGCGCCTATCAGGCGGTGGATGGAAAGGGCACGATCAACGACGCGATCAAGACCCCGAACGTCGATCGGATCGCCCGCGAAGGCGCGCTCTTCCGCCGCGCCTTTGTGAATGCGCCGAGCTGCACGCCGTGCCGCAGTTCCATGCTCACCGGCCGCTACTTTTTCCAGACCGGCCGCGGTGCGATCCTGAATGGGGCGGTCTGGGACCCGGCCATCCCCAGCTATCCGCTGATGCTCCGCGACGCCGGCTACCACATCGGCAAGAGCTACAAGGTCTGGAGCCCCGGCACCCCGGCGGACGCGCCTTTCGGCGGGCAGCAGCACGCTTACGAAAAGGCCGGCCGCGCGCCGAACAACTACTCCGAGGAAGTTACCCAGCGCGTGGCCGCCGGCCTGACGGTGGAGGCCGCGCGCGAGCAGATCCTCGATCAGGTCCGCGGCAATTTCGACGCCTTCATCGCCGACCGAAAACCCGGCCAGCCGTTCCTCTACTTCTTCGGCACCACCACCACGCACCGCATGTGGATCAAGGGCTCGGGCAAAAAGCTCTGGGGTATCGATCCCGACGCGCTCCAGGGCAAGATGCCCGGCTTCCTCCCCGATGTGCCCGAGGTGCGCGAAGACGTGGCCGATTACCTCGGCGAATGCCAGGCCGTGGACGCCTACATCGGCGTGCTGTTGAAGAAACTCGAAGACCTCGGCGAACTCGACCGCACCGTCGTCGTCGTGAGCGGCGACCACGGCATGCCCGGCGTCCCCGCGGGCAAGTGCAACCTCTACGACCACGGCACCTCGGTCGCCCTCGCGATCCGCTGGCCGGGCGGCAACGCGGGGCGCGTGATCGACGACTTCTTCTGCATGCCGGACATCGCGCCCACCTTCATGGAAATCGGCGGCGTCACTCCGCCGAGCGGGTTGTATGGCCGGAGCATCGTCCCGCTGCTGAAATCGGAGAAGAGCGGGCAGATCGACCCCGCCCGCGAGTCCGTCATCACCGGCCGCGAGCGTCACGTCGACCGGGCGCGCGAGGGAAATCTGCCCTACCCGATGCGCGCCCTGCGCACCGCCGACTTCCTCTACGTGCGCAACTTCGCCCCGGATCGCTGGCCGATGGGGTCGCCGCTCGCCGCCGCTTCACCCGGCTCGCCGCCGCCGCTCGAGGTCCTCGAGAAAGACACCCACGCCGCCTTCCCCGACATGGACGCGAGCCCCACCAAAGCATGGCTCATCTGGCACGGCACCGAGCCGCAGTGGAAGCCGACGTTCGACTTCGCCTTCGGCAAACGGCCCGGCGAAGAACTCTACGATCTCAAAAAGGACCCCAGGCAGATGCACAACGTCGCGCTCGATCCGGCCTATTCCGCCCAGCGGGAAAAGCTCGCGGCATCGCTGATGAAAACGCTCACCGAAGCCGGCGACCCGCGCGTCACCGGCGATGGGCTCACCTTCGAGCGCCCGCCTTTCACCGATGCCGGGGAAAAAAGTCCGCGGAAGCAAAAGCCGCCGCAGTAGTCGTCAGGCGTAGGCCGCAAACCCGCGAAACGGCTCCCCACGCCCGGGAAGCTGGCCGCTGCCGTTCTCGGACTTTGGCTCCGACGCGCTCGCGCTGATCTCGCGTTTCACTGCGGCCAGCGCCGTCTCCGCCTTTTTGGCGTCGCCAGATTTGATCTGCGTATCCAGGTCCTGGAGGTTGCCTTTCAAGCGCTTCGACGAATCAGCCCGATCGTCAATCTTGTCCGTCGTCACCGCCTGCATCTTGAGCTGGTTGGCGAGTGCTTTCACGGAATCCACGCGGGAGCAGTTACTGTTGCAGTTGATCATAGCGGGGTGAAATGGCGGTTCATTTGGAGAATACTTCGGAACTCGGGGAGCCTTCTTTAGCAGAAAGCGTGCGCCCCTCTTTCGCCAACTCCCGGAATTGCAGGGCGTTTCTGCGAAACGCCGGGGCGGCTCGCCCAGGGCAACTCCCCGCTCCGGCGTCTGACAAAGACGCCCTACAACCAGACGTCCTACAAACAGACGCCCTACAAAGCGGGGCGTGGACTTATTACACCGTCTCTAAATCCGTCCCAGGAGGAGGAGGATAATGAGGACAATCACGACCAGCCCGAGGCCGCCGCTCGGCCCGTAGCCCCATTTGTTGCTGTGCGGCCAGGTGGGGAGGGCTCCGACGAGGAGCAAAATCAGGATGATGAGTAAGATGGTGGACATAAAATGGGAGGAAAAGCAGGCGCGCAGCCCCGAGGGACTCCGCACCGGCGGATGATGGCTACTTGGTTTCGGTGGTTGTTTTCTCTGTCCAGGCACCTCCGCCAGTGACAGTGATTGAGTTACTTCGTGGTGGTCGTCGTCGTGGTGGTCTTCTTCTCCTCCACGGCGGCAGGGGCTGCGGTGGTGGTCGTGGTGCGGCGGACGATCACACGGCTCGCCACGAGATGGTCACCTTCCTTGACATAATGAACGGTCACGGGCAGGCCGCTCTTGACCAGCTCCATGGAGACGGGCGCACCCGTTTCATCCACATAGGTGGTGGTCTTGCTGTAGGTATAGCGGAGCGGCTCCGGCGACGTTTCGGAACGGATCACGATCGTGTCGGGGCTAAACTCGCTGATCGTCCCGGCGCTGGTAGTCGTCGTGACGGAGGTTTGTGCGACCGCGCCGGCCGTGAGGGCGAAGGCGATCGTGAGGGCGGCGGCGGAGGTGCGGAGGATGGATTTCATATTTGCTTTGGAGTTGTTGGTTTTCCGCAGCGAATGCGGCGGATAACCATGGATCGCGTCTGCCTCCATCCGCGGATGGGTGGTGATCATTCCTCCAAAAAAAGCGCCATTTCCCGACTCGTAGGTTTCCAATGAAAATGCGCTCGTGAATGCTCCAGTTTGCTGGAGCTGTGAGTGCTCCAGCTTGCTGGAGCTTT
>JANPHH010000244.1:0-2284 GCA_031424375.1 Chthoniobacter sp.
CTCTGGAGCAAAGACGCCAACAAGGACGGCAAGCTGTCAAAGGAGGAATTGGGCGACAAGTTGTGGCAACGGATGTCCGCGCAGGATGCGAACAGCGACGGCGCGCTCGACAAAAAGGAAGTGGAAGCGCTGCTCGGAAAAGGTCGTCGCGGCAAAGCGGAACAGGAGCGCCCCGGTGGAGCGAACCTGTCGTTTCAAGTGCGCGAGTTCAAAGGCACGAATGGGCAGACATTGCGCTACAGCCTCTTCGTGCCGGCGGAAAAATCCGAGGCACCACTGCCGCTCGGGCTTTGCCTTCACGGACTTGGTGGCAACACGCAGGCCGCGAATCTCCTCGCATCGGCGGAGATGCAGAAGAAGCACCCCTGCATTGTCATGGCGCCGGCGTGCGGTGACCGATCGATGCGCTGGGCCAAGGGTAATTTCCGCGGCGGTGAAGGACGTGAGGTGATGCCGGAATTGATCGAGTCGCTCGACGCGGTGATCGCGGAGACCAAGGCGGACGCCGCGCGGATTTACATCACCGGTCAGTCGATGGGCGGCATGGGCACCTGGGGTGCGATTGCGCGTCACGCGGAAAAATTCGCCGCGGCTGTTCCCGTGTGCGGCATCTGGGAGACGAAGGACGCGGCAAAGATGAACGGCGTGGCGATCTGGGCCTTCCACGGCGACAAGGATGAAGCGGTGCCCGTGACCGGCTCGCGCGACATGATCGCCGCGCTGAAGCAGGCCGGCGTGAAGCCCGAGCCAAAGTACACCGAGTTCCCGGGCGTCGGTCACGGGAGTTGGAATGATGCCTACAACACTGCGGCGATGTGGGACTGGATGTTCGCGCAACGTCGCCAGCCATCATCTTCGAAGCCGTGAATACACAACCATCCCCGATCACCCGCCGTCGTTTCGTGCGCGATGCCGCTGTAGGCGTTGCGCTGACCGGGATCGCGCCCGCGCTCAGCGCTGAAGCACCGCCGAAACAATTTCGGCTCTGGGCCATCGGCGATCCCCACATTGAAACAGACCTGAAACATGGCCGCGAATCGCTGGCGGATGCGATTCGCCAGAGCGAGCAGGGCGGGAAAGATGGCGCGCCGCCGTTTGACTGGGACATCGCGATCAATGTCGGTGACTTCTCCGGTAACCAAGGTCCACCCGAAGATGACGAGGGCCGCGAACTCGTGCGCCAATTCGCCGCGCTCACGAAGCACCGGCGCGAGGATTTTTACGACATCGCAGGCAATCACGATGCGAGCGGTCAGGGAATGCCGACGATGGCTTGGTTTCGCAAATGGGTCGATCCGCTCGGCGAGAACACCGCGCACTCCGGCGTGGATCCGAAACGCCGGCGCCATCCGATCACCGGAACATGGGAGCGCTACGAGTTTCGCATCGGCAACCTGCTTTTCCTCATGATGAGCGATCGCAACGACCTGCCCGTGCCGGTGGGACGCGGCAAACGCGGCGGCTATCCGGCGGGCGCGGTCACCGGCGAGACCGTGGCCTGGTGGCAGCAGCGCGTGGAGGCGAACCGCGATGCGATCATCATCAGCGCGCATCATCACATGCTGCGCGAGACAACGGTGGGCTCGGGGGATTTCGAGGGCGGCAATCTGAATGCTGAGGGCAAATACATCAGCCGCTATCACGGCTATCAAAAGGACGGCGGCAGCCCGGAAGGTTCGTCGTATCTCTACTACGTCGATGACAAACCGAAGGCGATGGCCTTCGAGCGCTACCTCGAAGCGCATCCCGGCGCGATCGACCTGTGGTTCGGCGGACACACGCACACGAATCCCGACGACGACTTCCATGGTCGCACGCACATCGAGCGGAAGTGGGGCGCCACGTTCATCAACTGCTGCGCCCTCACGCGCTTCCACGTTGCGGAGCGCTCCCGTCCGATGAGCCGGCTGCTCACCTTCACCGAGGGCAGCGCCGACGTGCGCGTGCAATGCTACCTGCACACCGACACTCACGCGCCGCAAGGCTGGTATCCCAAAGCCGAGCGGACGATCAAAATCGGGAAGCCGTTTCGGATGAGTTGAAGCGATGAGATTCCTCGCCTTCATCATGCTGCATGCCGGCCTCATTTTTGCCGCCGACATTCCCGCGCAGCCGCTCGCCAGCAAAGGCGAATCCATTTTCTCCGACGACTTCAACCGCGCCGAACTCGGCGGCAACTGGCGCATCGGCACGCCCACATTCAGCATCACCGATGGCGTGCTCACAGGAGGTCAAACCGGTCCCGGGCACAGCGCCGTGGGCTTTGTGAAAGTCGGGCGCAAGG
>JANPHH010000245.1:0-14768 GCA_031424375.1 Chthoniobacter sp.
CTGAATCCTTGGTGGTTCCCGCACGACTCGCTCTACACCCCCGCCAACGACGGCACCGGAGGCCCCTTCACCATCGGCCGCGTCATCCACAGCTCGCGCAGCGTCGGGTTCACGGGCTGGATCGGCGGCGTGGCGGTTTTCAATCGGGCGCTGGGAGTCGAGGAGTTGAGGGGGCTGGCAGCGATTGGAAAGCGAGCGCCGATTTCGACGCCACGGCCCTGGCAGAGACCAGCAGATTAACCTCATCGAACTCGCCCGACGCTGCGTCGAAAACATCCTCAGCGGGGCGCCCGGCCGGGATCTCGCGGGACGTCGATAATCCAACGGTGGTTTGAGGGATGAGAAAGCGGCGCAAGAATTTCGAACCCAAGGAACTCCGGCGAACGTTTCGCAATGGGTAATTATTCCTAGCGATGGTTTCCCCCCCACCATCAATTCCCGAACAACAAAATCATGATCGGGCTCTCAGCGGGTGGCGTGCACTCCTTCGTATCATGAAAAACTTTGTCCGCCTGACCCTGTCCATCATCGCCCTCGCGACACATGCGGTTGGTGCCGGTTTTCAACTGGATACGAACGTGCTCTCCGGAAGTTTCGACGAGGAGACCGCCCCGAGTGATCCTGACACCGTGCGCTCCGACGCAGGTCGGATTACCTACATCAAGAACGATACGTGGGTGGTTTTTAAGGATTTCAACCTTGGCTTGGGTGCCACCTACTTCTGGATCGAGGCAGCGTCGGCGAGTGCGGGTGGGACGATCGAGCTGCGAACCGGAGCGGTGAACGGTCCATTGATCGGCACCGTGAATATCACGAACACCGGAGATTGGTTGGCTTTCCGGCAGTTCGGGAGTGCGGTGCCGCCGTCCTTCACCGGGGTGCAGGATGTTTATCTCAAATTCGTCGGTGGCGGCGGATACCTTTTCGACACCCGGAGCTTCCGGTTTCAGCGCATCGCGCCGGGGTTGAAACAAGTGGGCAGCTCGTTCAGTTCGGCAAATTTCGATTCGGAATCAGCCCCAGGAGGCGCACCAATCGTCACAAATGGCGGCGCGGTCGAGTCGATCTCAGGCGGCTCATGGGTGGCTTACCACGGTTTTGATTTCGGACAAGACGCCAATCTTTTCTCGATCGAGGGGGCATCTCCGGGGGCGGGTGGCACGGTCGAACTGAGACTCGATTCTGCGCAAGGCGTGTTGGTTGGAACCATTGAGATCAATCACACGGGAGCTTGGGGACACTTCCGGCCCTTCACGGGCGTTCTCTCCACCTCGGTGAGTGGGGTGCACGCACTCTACCTGCGATTTGTCGATTCCAGGGGTTCGGGAGGCTACCTCTTCAATGTTAGGAATTTTACAATGAGTCGCGAGGCACCAGCCGTGGTTGTGCCTTACGCCGCCGATGACGATCACGACGGAGTCCCGAAACTTTTGGAGTATGCTTTCGGCATGCATCCGCAATCCAGGGATGCGGTGCCGTTGAGAGTGGTCCGTCGCAACCCAGCCGGCGGAAGCGGGTCGTACGATATCGAGGTGAGGCTTCGGGCGGACAACGCGCTGGCCACCAAAATTCTTGTCTCGGAAAATCTTACCTCATGGGATGAAGTCTCGCTCATTTTCCAGAGTGGAAATTGGCAGACTAACAATCCGAATGTCACCGTCAGCGAAGCGATCCCCCAGGATGACGGTCTATACGTGATCCGCCTCAAGGACACGCGCACGCATACGAAACTCTTCGCCCGCATGTTCGTCGGCGCGCCGGAAGGCGATCTGAACGTGTATCCTCCGGTTTCCGGGCTTGCCCCATCACCCTACTACACCTTCTCCGTGCAGAAGGTGAGCAGCCTGAACGCTGCGAACAAAAAGGACGCGACCAACTGGCTCCAGCCCTTCGCCTGGTTCACACGTTGCGTGGACTACAACCCGACCGCCAATCTCGCATACTACGATGAATTCATCGGAGGTTGGTCGCATACCTACTGCAACTTTGAAACCGATCCGCACACGCCGATCGTGGTGAAGATCACCCGCTTGAATAAGCCGGGCGCACCCTCCGGGCCCATCAGCTCAGCGACAGCTCACCCGGCCCACAAGGTGGATGCGTGTGAAGTGATCAATGGCGAGGTTTACGTGACCATGAGTCAGCCAGCGCTCGTGGCGATCGATATCGACGGGCAAATGGACTCTCGGGACGCGCCGCGGGCGACGCCGGCGGGGTTTGGGTCGAGCGCGTTCCCCTATCGGAATGAAGCGAACGGCGCCCATGGTGTAACTATTTTTGCCAATCCATTCATCGAGGATAAACCGCAGCTCAATGGCCCCGGTGTGTATGCCGTGGAGCCCGGCACTCTGCCCCCGACCGATGGCTCGTGGACGACGCTCTATTTCAAACCCGGAGTGCACAAGCTGTCCGTGGACGGAGGCGGCAACGAACGCGAGTGGCTGACCACCGATCCGCTTTTTCTGAGGAACAACAAGCGATACTACATTCCGGGAGATGCGATCGTTTACGGCAATCTCGGCGACTCCAACGACGACCTGGCGAGCGAGAACGTCCGCGTCTTCGGACATGGAACGATTTCCGGCACGAAGATCCCGCACTTTCAGGATTTCTCCGCCGGCCCTCTTCCCGAAGCTGAGCACAAGAAGCTGCGCATGCTTCAACTCACAAGGGCAGGGAATTGCATCTACGAAGGAATCACCATCGCCGACCCGGCCGAGCACGGCGTCTATATTGAGGGGCGGGATGAACATCACAGCCCCAACTTCATCAAGTGGGTGAAGAACATCAGTTGGCGGGTGAACAACGATGGGGGAGGAGTGACGGGCAACGGCTACGTCGAGGACTGCTTCTTCCGCCATCAGGACGACGCCCTCTACGTCCGGGGAATCGCGATCCGCCGCACGGTCTTCTGGTCGGATGTCAACGGCACCACCTTGCGATGCAGCTTCGTGACCAGTGACCAGGGGCCGAATTTTCCCCCCACGCTACCGCAGGATCTGATCGTCGAGGATTGCGATGTCATCTATGCGCGCGGCGTCTTTGCCGGCAGTGACTCCACGACGTTCGGCATCATCGGCACACCCAGTGCCTACGACAGCCAAAAAACCTTCCCGGATGGCGCTCTCACCACCGGGCAACACGTCATCTTCCGCAATATCCGGGTGTCCGATCCCAGGCCAGCTCGGTATCTGTTGGGATTTGACGCGACTGCGGACGATCCCACTCGAGTGGACGTCTGGGCGGGGATCCGTTTCGAAAACATCGACTACCAGTATCCCCAAGTGTGGGGTTGGAAAAACCGTCTGATCGGGGTCAGCGGTGGGCCGATACGGTATTTCACTTTTGACCGCGTGTTCATCAACGGCGCCCGGATTGACGCGGCTTACCTGAGCGACCCGACCAAGTTCGAAACCAGTTTTGTCTTGGATCCGATCTTCAAGTGACGGGCCGTTCACGGCGCGGCCAAAGCAACCCATCCTCCAGGGGTCTCGCATTCCTTTCGGTCGCATTGTGCTCCTTGGGTCGGTTCCCCGGGCGGACGCGAAATCAAATCCCGTATCGCGCCCTCACGCCAAAGCTCGCTGGATGCACGAACCTCATCGGCCGCACCGTGCTGATGGATGATCTCGTGCCGCTTGCGCAGCAACGCATTGGAACGCCACACCCCAAGAGTGCGTCGAAAGAGGCCGCGGAAGCGGCGCTTGCAGAGCATTTCTGCGGAAACGCCTCTCCCCATCCAACTGCCGTGCCCTCACGTCTGGCACGGACGCCCTACAGTTTGCAGGCGGAGTCTTCCACCTACCTGGTGCAAATGCGGTGCGGTGGACTCTGGCTTTTCTTTTGCTTGAGAAATGCGACAACCCGGCGTGTTCCACTCCCTCTCGACAACGCAGACCAGCGCCCGCTTGAAGCAATTGTTCACGGTGATCGCCATGGCGGGGGCGGCGGTTTGTTCGGGGGCGGATTATTACGTGAGTCCAGGTGGGGACGATGCGAACGCAGGGACATCCGAGTTATTGGCGTGGCGAACGATTTTGAAGGTGAACTCGCGGAACTACGCAGCCGGCGATCGGATCCTCTTCTCGGGCGGAGCGACGTTCGCCGGAAATTTGTACTTCGCGCCGGCGAGCTCAGGCACGCCGAGCAACCCGGTCGTCATCTCGAGCTATGGGTCGGGGCGCGCGACCATTAACGCGGGCAACGGTTTTGGCATCTATTCGTATAACAACGGCGGATTCACGATCTCGAATCTGAATCTCGTCGGCTCCGGCGCGGCAACGAACAGCGCGGACGGCATCAGTTTCTACAATGACCTGGGCGGAAACGTGAAGAAGCCGTTCCTCTGCATCACTGACGTGGACGTGAGCGGCTTCGGGGGTTACGGCGGTTTGATCGGTGGGGCGAATGGCGCGAGCGGATACACGGACGTTTGGGTGATTTCCTCGGCCTTTCATCACAATCGAAAATCCGGCCTGCTGACTTACGGACCGAGTTTTAGTCCGGCGTCGCCGACTTATGCGCTCGCGTCGGTCTATGTCGGAGTCTGCCGGGCTTATGACAACGACGGGGATCCCGGCGCAACGAAGAACACGGGCAACGGGATTGTGCTCGGCAGCGTGCAGGGTGGCACGGTCGAGTATTGTGTGGCTCATGATAACGGGATCAATAACCAGCCCAACGAGGGACCGGTGGGACTGTGGACCTACGACTCGACGGGAGTGAAAATCCAGTATTGCGAATCGTATCGCAACCGTTCCGGAAGCAGCGCGGACGGCGGAGGATTCGACCTCGATCAAAACGTCACCAGCTCGATCCTTCAGTATAACTATTCCCACGACAACGATGGTGCCGGCTATCTTGTCTATGCGGGGACGGGCAAGCCGAACTCGAATAATGTGGTGCGGTATAACATCAGCGAGAATGATTCGGTGAAAAACAGTTATGGAGGGATCGTCGTGGCGGGGGACATCACCAACTGTGACATCTACAATAACACCGTTTACGTCACCTCAAGGGTCAGTGTTCCTGCCGCATTGAAGATTGCTGCCATTGGCTCCACGCCGGCGAATGTCCGCGTTCGGAACAACCTTTTTTTTACGCATCAAGGTTCAGCCGGATCCGTGGCGCTGGTGCAGTCGGTGGATGGGGCGACTTACCAGTTCCAGGGGAACAATTACTTCAATGACAACGGGGTGTTCGCAATCACCTGGGGAGGGGCGACTTACTCCTCCCTCGCCGCCTGGCTGGCGGCGGTGCCTGCGCAGGAGCGGGTGTCAGGCGTGGTGGTCGCGCGCAATGTCAATCCGCTGCTCACCAATCCGGGCGCGGGCGGGACCTTCGATGATGCGACACGGCTGACGTTGCTCAGTGCGTATGAGTTGCAAGCGGCGTCGCCCTTGATCGACGCCGGATTGACGATCACGTCTCTCGATAACACTCCGCCGATCCCAAGTGTCGGGGTGCGGGATTTCTATGGGAATACGATTTTTCAGGGCGCGACTTTCGACATCGGCGCGCATGATCGGCGGCCGGTCCTGTCGGTGTCGGCGAGTGTGCCGGGGGCGACGGAATTTGGATTGGTGGCCGGCGAGTTCACGATCAGCCGGACGGGCGCGACGGCGGTGGAACTCGCGGTGGCGAGTGCGCTGATCGTGGATGGCTCTGCGACGGGCGGCGCGGATTACGCGGCCTTGCCGAGCACGCTGAATATTCCCGCCGGGAGCAGTGCGACGAAGCTCGCCGTGGTGCCGATCGCGGACGCCTCGATCGAAGGAACGGAGACCACGCGCCTGTCGCTGACACCAAGCCCGTTCTACGAAATCGGTGGCGGGGGAAACGCGACGGTGAGTATCGCTGATCGACCGTTCGACGAATGGAGGTCGATGCATTTTCCGCCGACGCAGTGGCTGGATGAGCTCGTGGTGGGGCCGTTCGCGGACCCGCTGCGGACAGGCGCGACCAATCTCGCGAAGTATGCGCTGGGCATCGCCGCGGGCGGGACGGTGAGTGACCTCGCCACGGACGTGCGGCTGCTGAATGGGAGTCTCGAGCTGACCTTCGACCGCGTCTCGCCGGACGTGGTCTACACCGTGCAGGGATCGAGCGAACTCAGCACGTGGACGGACATCGCGGTGAATCCGGGGGCCGTCGGCGAGACGGTGACGGTGCGCGACCCCGAGACGGCGCCCGCGCGTTTTCTGCGCCTGCGGGTCGAGCTGGCACCGTGACGGAGGCCGCTAGAACCGCGCGGAGAAGTCGACCTTGAACCCGTCGCCGGACCACGTCGTCTGGCCGCCGGGGATTTCGTAGCGCATGTAGCTGGCGCCGAGATCCATCGTCTCGCCTTTGTTCAAGCGCAGGCCGGCGGTGTAGCCGGTGCCCCATTCGCTTTCATCGGTGACGTAGGAAAGCTCGCCGTGCAGTTCCACCTTCAGCCAGTCCGTGAGGCGCGGGCTGATTTCGAGCACGGGGCGGAAGCGCCCGTAGTTCTGCGGCGAGGAATAGGCGGACGTGCGGCGATCGTAGTCGAGCCACTCGTATTCCAGCTTCACGACGGGCGAAGCGGGCAGCGGGACCGACCAGCCGAGGCTGAGGAGTGCGGAGCGGCGGGTGTTGTCGTCGGAAAATTCGGCGGTGGTGGCGGTCGCGCTGAGGAGGATGTGTTTGCCCGGCCGCAGATTGAGACCGGCGGCGAGGATGTTTTGCGAGAAGGCGGATTCGGCGGTGGTGAAGCTGTCATTCACCGGTTCGGCGGAGCGGAAGGAGATCCAGCCATCGGCGAAGCTGGCGGGTTGATAGTAGATCGCGGCGCTACCGCCGATCTTCGGATCGTGGTCGCTGGCGGTGAACTGGCTGATGCCGCCGGCGAGTTGCAGGTTCGAGAGCAGGCGGTAGTCGAGGCCGAGGCTGGATTCGAAGCGGTCCGTTGTGCCGCGTCCGCCTTGCTCGAAGAAGCGGCCATTTGCGGAAACCGACGCTTTCAGCCGGCCGGTGAGGAGCATGCTGACATGGCTGAAGATGCCGCTCTGCCGGAGCCCGTCGGTGTCGTCGAAGGTGTAATAGGCGAGCTTCACCTCGGGGCGTTGCGCCTGCCGGATTTCGCGGATGCCGGCCTGGGCGAGGGAGTGTGACGGATCGGCGGCGAGCGCGGCCTGGTACTCGGTGCCGGCGGCGGAGAAATTTCGCTGGGAGCGCTGCACGTCGCCGAGCACCGCGTGGGCGTCGGCGTCGCGCGGGTCTTCGTCGATCAATTCGCGGGCGACGACGGCGGCCACTTCCTTGTGCCCCGCGGCGTAGGCCGTGCGAGCGAGAACGCGGCGGACGTCGCGATTCTTCGGTTCGATCTTCAGCGCCTCGCGGAGCGTGCTCTCGGCCTCCGCGGGCCGGCCGAGGTCGCGCAGCGTGCAGGCGAGGTGGTAGCGGGGCCACACGGAATGCGGTGCGCGTTCGGCGGCGTGGCGATAGCTGCGGAGCGAAGATTCCCGATCCCCGGTAGCGACCTGCGCGCGGGCGAGCAGCTCCCACCACGATGCGTCGCCGGGTTGCGCGGCGACGACTTCGCGCAGGTGCGGAATGGCGGCGGCGGGTTGTTGGAGTTTTTCGAGGTAAAGCCAGGCGAGTGACTTGCGACGGGCGAGGTCCCGGGGCGCAGCGCCCAGCGCGGATTCGAGCGCGCGGGCGGCGCTTTCGAAGTCGCTGCGGCGGCCCGAGGTCCAGGCGGCGGCGACGGCCGCATCGACGGGGCTGACCTTCCGCGATGGCGCGGGTGCGGGTGGTGGAGTGGAAGCGGCGGCGGCGGCGACGGGAGCGGGTGCCGCGGGTGGTGGCGGCGCGGCGGTGAGCAGGAGCTTGCGGGCGGCGGAGTTGAGCGGGTCAAACTCGAGCACTTCGCGGGCGGCGAGCCGGGCCTCATCGAGCTCGCCATTCGCCCAGAGGGTGCGGGCGAGCGCGAGGCGGGTGTCGATGCTCTTCCCGTCGATGGTGAGCGCGGCGCGGTAGGCGGCCGCGGCTTCCGCGTAGTGACCGGCGCCGGAGAGGGTGTTGCCGAGTTCGTAGCGGACCCAGCCGTCGCGCGGGGCGAGTTCGGCAGCGCGGGCGAAGTGTGCGGCGGCGCGATCCATCTGGCCGTTGGCGCGCAGCGCGCGGGCGAGCGACTGCTGCCAGGAGCTTTCTCCCGGCGCGTCCCCGGCCACCTTCTCGAGATGCGGGAGCGCGGCGGCGGCATCGTGCAGGCGATCAAGGTAGAGGATGCCGAGCGCGCGGCGCAGTTCGCGGTTGGCTGGCTCGGCGCGGAGCTGCGATTCCAGCGTGGCGGCGGCGCGGCGCAGTTCGTCGGGGCTGGAAGAGTGGAAGCCCGTCTCCATCGCCTGCGCGACGGTGGCGGGCAGCGGCGCGGCACAGACGGGCGCGGCGAGGAGCGTGAGGGTGAGGGCGATGAGGGGGTGGGTATTCAAGGCGGCGGGAGATTAGGGGCCGACGAGGCGGCCGTGCAATGGGAACCCCGCCCACTTCGGGTGATCGCTGCGATCCGCGGACGGGGTGCGGGAGACTTCGAGCGGGAAATTTGCGTCGGCCGCGGTGAGCGGGTCGGCGACGGAGAAATAGACGCGGTAGATGCCCGGTTCGCGCGGGGCGGTGATGGTCGCGAATGGTTCAGCGAGACGCGCGGCGATGCGGCCCTGCTTGAAGTCGAACTGCTCGGTGCCGATCCGCCAGCGATATTCGACTGGGCGTCCGGCGGGCACTTTCACTTCGGCCCGGATGTCGAGTGTGGAGCCGGGCAGCACGGCGCTGGTCGGACCTTCGAGGGCGAGAATCTGCGGAGCAATCGCGCCGGGCTTGCCCGTCCAGAGGCGCTGCATGGCGAGGCCGGTGGGCTTCAGCCGCCCCTCCGGATCGGTCATGCCGAACCACGTCGCCGTGGCCTCGAAACGATCGCGCCAGCAGTAGGCCACGCCGCCGATATTCGCGCCTCGATGCGGCTCGGTGTGGACGGCCCAACCGCGCTCGTAGCTGTGTACTTTCTCCCCGGCCGACGGCTCGATCAGGGCGCCGGAGCGGGTGCGTTGCGCGGGCCGGGTTTCCCAATACCCATCTGGCCCAAACTCGGAGACGAGGTAGGGGCGTGACGGATCGATCTGGAGAGCGAGGCCGTGGAGGCGCGAGATGCGTTCCTCGTAGTAGGAATTGACGGAGGTGAAATCGAGCGACGGCGCGCCGCGGGCGAAGTCGGCGAACGTGCCGGCGAGCTGCGGCGAATGTTCGTTGGCGACGAAGACCGGCCGCACGGGATCGATCGCGCGGATGCGCTGCGTGAGCTGCTCGACGAAATCCACATGCGCGTGCCGCACCTCGGTGAGGTAGGGCTGCGCGTAGCGATGTTTGAGCAGGCCCCAGACTTCGTTGCCGAGCGACCAGGCGAGGATGGCGTGCTCGTCGCGGTTGCGCCGCACGGTGCGCTCGACCTGCGCGGTGTAGGCGGCGAGCTTCGCGTGGTCGTGGAAATAATCGACGTGCTGATCGAACCAGAATCCGAAGAGCACTTTGAGCTGCTTGTCGTTGGCGACCTGGAGGATGTTGCGGTCGTACCAGTTCGTGCCGTAGCGGCGGATGGTGTTGGCGCCGGTGGCCTTCACGCGATCGAAGTCCACCTCGAGTTCGCGGCGGGTCAGCGGGATGAAGCCGTCGCGCCAATCGTGACCGGGATTGTAGGCCACACCGCGGATGTAGAAGGGGGCGCCGTCGACGAGCAGTTCGTAGTTTCCGAGCGAGCCGCGGATCGCCGCGGATCGCTGTGGCGCGCGGCGCTGTTCGGCCCAGAGGGTAGGGGCGGGCCGGACGGATGGCGGTGGGGCGAGTTCCGGCTCGGCGAGCCCTTCGGCGAGCGCGCGCTTCACGGCGTCGCCCGTGGCCTGCCAGGTGCCGGGGCGGGGCAGGACGAGGCCGCGGATTTCCGGAAAGTCGCTGCGAATGCCGGCCAGCGCGGTGCGCAACCACGCGGCGGGATCGCCGCCGGCTTCCACCGTGCCGAAGTCGGTGAGCAGCACGGGCAGCTTGAGCGGCTCCGCCTTAACCCGGAAGGGCTGGTAAAGCATGGCAAAGCTCCGCCAGCGGCCGCCGCCGAGCGCGCCGCGATTCAGCGCCGGGACGCCGATCCAGTCCACGTTCGTCTTGCTCGGGAAATGGGTGGCGAAGGCGCGCGGCGACGCGGGCTGCCAGACCCAGCCGACATTCGTGGCGCCGGCCGAGCTGAAGATTGCGGTGATGTAGTCCCAGGCTTCCGCGAAATCCTCGCCGGAGTCGCCGCCGGCGACGGCCCAGGGCTGCGTGGGGCCGTCCATGCCCGGAGCGAGGCAGATGAGCACCGGGTCGCCGAAGTCGCGGAGCTGCTGCGCATAGGCGAGGAGGAAGTCGTCGAACGAACCATTGAGCACCGCGGTGAAGACGCGGCGATCGGTGCGCAGCGTGGGGTCGCCGATGAGCTGCGGAAAGGAGCTGGCGCGGGGTTCCCAGCGGAGCAGCGGGACGGCGCCGCGGAGGCGGGCGGCGCGGAGGAGTTCGCGAGGGAAGGGCACGGTGTCGAGCGGCGCCCAGTCCAGGGTGATCGGCAGGAGCGCGGGCGGCGTGCCGATTTCGCCGGCGAGCGCGTCGAAGTCCGCGGGGAAAAGGCCGCGATCCGCCTCGGCCGAACGGGCGCCGACGTAGAAGCCGCCGGTTTCCTTAAACTCCGGCGCTGCTTCCGGCCGCCAGTGGTGGGTGTGCAGCCGGTACTGCAAGGCGAACGCGGCGGCCACGGCGAGCGTGGCGGAGACGAGTGGGCGCTCGCGCATGAAGTGCAGGACGCCGCCGTGGATGTGGAAGCGGAACTTTTCCAGCGGGGAGAGTGCCAGCGCGAGCCAATCGCGCCGGATGAAAAAATACTGGATCCGCTGGAGGGTCCGCTGCTGGCCGAGCGCGGCCACGAAGGTGAGCTGCGCCGCATTGAAAAGCGCAAACGCGGCCATCATCCACGAGTAGGGCGTCCAGTCCCGCTGCAGGCCGTAGACCACGGCGGCGACACTCGCGGCGGAGGCGAGCAGATTCGGCATCGCGAGCCCCCAGCTATCGTGCGCCTCGTTGCCTTTGGGCGTGGGAATGTACGGCAGCCGGATGCGGACGAGGGCGCAGAGCGTTCCCCGGGAAAGGACCACCAGCAGCCCGCGCCGAGCAGGCCGCCCACGAGATGCGCGCCGCGGTCGCGCCGCTCGATCGCCCAATACTGAGTCCGCTGCCGGATCACCGTGGCCACGACGACCACGGGCAGATACATCGAGAGGAATTCGGCAAGATCGATCCGCAGGGGGATGCCGCCCCACACGAGGCAGGCGATGGGCAGGAGGATATCCACGGCGCCGAAGAAGCCGCGCAGGAAGTAGAGCGGCGCGACGAAGTAGTGGAGCCGCTGCCAGACGGTCATGCCGCGGAAGAGCTTCGGGTATTCCTGCAGGAGGAGTTCGATCGAACCGCACGCCCACTTGAGCTGCTGTTTGCAGTAGGCGGAGAGCGTGGAAGGCACGAGCCCGCGGGTGAGGATCTCGGGGACGTAAACCGAGCGCCAGCCCTTCGAGTAGAGGCGCATCGTGGTGTGCATGTCCTCGGAGAGGCCGGCGGCGTGGCCGCCGATCGAGTCGAGCGCCGCGCGGCGGAAGACGCAGTTCGCGCCGATCGCCTGGGTCGTGCCGTAGGCGTTCATGCCGATCATCACCGGGCCGTAGAAAAGATACGTCTGCTTCGCCGCGCCGTCGGCCACGAGGCTGTCGTCCTGATTCCGATAAGCCTGCACGGATTGCACGAAGCCGATCGACTCGTCCTCGAAGTAGCCGAGCACGCGATCCAGCAGATAGGGCGAGGGCTCGTGATCCGGATCGAGCACCACCGCGATCTGGCCGGTCGCCTGCTCGAGCGCGTTGTTGATGTTGCCGGCCTTCGCGTCTTTTTTGACCGCGCGGGTCACGTGCCGGATGCCCAGCGCCGCGCAGGCTTCGCGGAGCAGCGGATCGTCGCCTTCGTCGCAGAGGTAGTTCGTATGCGGATAGCGGATCGCTTTCATCGCGAGCAGCGTGCGCAGGATCATGCCGCGGGGTTCGCTGGGACAGGCCGTGGTGAGCACGTCCACGGTCCACGAGCGCTGCGCCGGGCGATGCGGTTCCAGCTTCGGCCGCACATAGTTCAGCCACTCGACGATCCACCACAGTGCGCGGTAGGCCATCGAGGCGAAGACGGGCCAGAAGAACCAGGCTTCACCGCGATGTTCCGGCGCGAGCAGCCAGACGAAATACGCGCCGACCGCGACGGCGCCGACGAGCACCAGGAGCCGCACCTGCCAGACGAGCGCCTGGGTCAGCGGCGCCGGGCGGATCGGTTCCTCCGGCCAGTCCAGCGGCGGCCAGTCGCGAAATTCCTCCTCCCGCCAGATCTCTGGAAAGGGCGCGTCGGACGCGGAATGCGTGTTATTCGACACGCCATGGGCGGTTTTCGACCCGCCGGATGGAGAAAGATGATTGGGCAAGTGGTAGAAAGGCGTTGGCCGCCATTAAGCAGGTTTGATGCAAATCCGTCGAGGCGGGACCGCGATTGTGACGCCGGAGCGACCTGCCAATGGCCTGGCCCGAGCATCCGAATCAACCATGGCAGAATATCCGACGCTGGAGTGACTCGTCGCGCCGTCCGGCGCGCCGGGAGACTCGGAACGGGACGGGCGCATTGCGCATCAACTTTGTCGTGCCGGAAAGGCGGAAGATTTTCGTATGCTGGCCAGCGATGAACGCCCTGACACGCCCCCCACGCCTCGCGATCCTGCGGTTCGTCGCATTCCTCGGCTTCACGGTCGCGGCGGTGGCCGGCGAATGGAACCTGCGCGACTTCGCGCCCGCGGCGGATGGCGTGACGGATGACACGCCGGCGCTCACCCGCTGCTTCACCGCCGCCGTGCAGGCGGGTGGAGGAGTGGTGACGATCCCGGCGGGCGACTATTTCCTGCCTGGTACGGTGCCCGTCCCGCTCGGCTCGCAGCTCACGGTTTCGGCCTACGGCGCGCGTTTTCATTTACCGAAAACGCTCGGCGAAAAAGCGCGGGTCGTCGCCTTCGCCGGGGAGAATGTGCGCGACTTCCGGTGGTTCGGCGGACACTTCAGCGGCTCCGTCTTCGATCCGGCGCGGGCGGAAAATGCGTGGGAGCCGAACGCGAATACGCGGGCGATCCTGATCACCACAACGGCGGGCGGGCGCACGGAGAATCTCACCTTTCGCGATGTGACCTCGGATGGACTCGCCGGCGCCGCGATCACCGTGCTCGGCGCGGAAAAGCCGAAGAGCGACCGCGAGGTGCTGACCTTTGTGCGCAACGTAACAGTGGCGAATTGCACGCTGGAGCGGAGCGGGAAATTCATGTGGGACTACGGCTATCTCTGGCAGATCACGGTCTGGCCGGAGGATTACACGCCGGCCGAGCGGGCGATGGCGGCGAAGTATTTTCGCCACGACCTGGTGCGCGGTCCGCTGCGCATGGCGGCGGGTGATGACCGGGTTTTCGGCGCAGGCGCGAAGCCTCTGGCGGTGTCGAAGGCAGGAGAAAACGCGGATCTCAAACGCGGCACCGATTCCATCTGCTTCTTCGGCGACGTGCTGCCGGCGAATGTCGTGCGCGGCCGGCAGTACTTCGTCGTCGAGAGCACCTCGGAATTCATCCGCATCGCGGAGACGCCGGGCGGTGCGCCGGTTCGTTTCGCGAGTGACGCCGGTGCGAATGCCCGGCTCGTCGGCCCGCTCTTTCACGCCACGCTCGCGCTCTATGCACCGACCGGCAGCGGCCCGGGAAAGGGCGCGCTCGATCTCGTCGGCTGCGAAAAAGTGATCGTGCGCGGCTGCCGCCTCAGCGCGCTCGGCGATACGATGCACATCCAGAAGAGCCGCGGCATTACGTTTGCCAACAATCACATCACCGGCTCGCGGATGGGCGCGTTCTTCCTCGCCGAGTATTGCCGGGACGCGACCATTACCGGCAACACGGTGGACGGCACCAACGGCTCCCGCGTCATCAGCGTGGAGAAGTCGTGCGAGGACGTGACGATCGTCGGCAATACCTTTCGGAATGGCGGGCGCGGTTCGTGGATCAATCAGCCGCGCAACTTCATCCTCGCGGACGACGTCTTCATCAACAACACGACCAAATGCGAGCCCGACCCGCGCCGCGGCCGGCGCAGCTTCCTCACCGGCGACTACGAACGCTACGCCGAGCTCTACTTCACCACCTACGAACCCGGCGGCCGCTACGGGCCGGTCATCATCCGCGGCAATATCTTCACCAGCGGCCCCGCCGCGCAGCACGCCCTCACCTTCGCCCCCGGCGGCGACACGATCCTGGTGCGGGACAATGTCTTCACCGGCCCCGTGCGCACCCTGCCCGAGCCGGTGGGCTGCACCGCGGTGACCATGGAGGGAAATGCGGGGCTGGACGTGGTGAAGTAGCGGCCCGCGGTGGGTGGAGTTTCGCCCGCCGGAGGCAGGGTGAAAGCGGAAAGGTTCTCCGGTGAGCGGGTGCGATTCAATGGGGTGCAGCGAAGTCTGTAGTCCCGGAGGGACAGCGGAAATTAGCCGGTGGCGTCAGCCACCGGAACCGGACGCGAAGCGAGCCCGCCCCGGAGGGGCGGTGGAGTGGGCGCGGCGGTTGAATTCCACCGCCCCTGCCGGGGCGAATTCATTTTTTCCGCGATCCGGTGGCTGACGCC
>JANPHH010000246.1:0-19853 GCA_031424375.1 Chthoniobacter sp.
GCCCGCCCCATCAAGGACGAGAGCACCATGCTCACCGGCACCAATGTCGTCATGGGCACCGCGGCCTACATGGCGCCCGAGCAGCAGGAAGGCCGCTCCGACCAGCGCGCCGACATCTACGCCCTCGGCGTCATGCTCTACTAAATGCTCTGCGGCCAGCGCCCGAGCGGCGCCTTCGATCCGCCCTCGCACCGCGTGCAGGTGGACGTGCGGCTCGACCAGGTCGTCATCAAAGCCATGCAGCAGCAGCCCGAGCGCCGCTACCAGCAGGTCAGCGAGATGAAGACCGATGTGGACCGCATCCGCACCACCCCGCAGCAGCGCAAGCCCGCGCCGAAGCGGAAATCCAAATCACCCGTCACCGTCGCCGTCATCACCGTGTGCTTGGCCCTCGCGAGCGCCGGTGGTTTCGTCATTTGGAAAAAGGCGCATCAACCCGGCGAAGCGGATCAGGCGAGCGTGGCGCAAGGTAGTCCCGCGCTTCAGCGCGTCGAACCGTCATCATCATCCGGGCGTCCAGACGGGCTGAAGCCCCCGACTACTTTGCCCGCCGCCCTCGACCTCATCGCCCTCGTCGATGTGCAGCGGGACCGGCTCAGGGCCGAGGGGAACGCCGGGGTGAACCAGTGGACGAAGAGCGCTGGACAACTCGCCTTCGTCTCCGGCGACAAGCGGGCCGGCAAGATGGGCGCTCCCGTCGCGCTCAACGGCCTCCGGGATTACGAGGTCGAGGTCGGCGTGCCGAACACTCCCGAGTCAGCAATCGGTCTCGATTTCCCGATCTCGGCAACGAATCAAGCCACGATCGCCTTTGTCCCCGGCAAGGAAGTCATGGTCAGGGATGAGAACGGCAGGCTGAAGGCAATGGGTGCCTGGCCGAAGGAAGCCGCTGGTCCGCCTTGGAAGCTCGCCGGGCGGGTGAAACTCGATTCAGACGGGATGAACGGCACACTCTCCGCCGCAGTGAACGGCCTGCGCGTAGGCGAGTGGAGCGGCGCGCTCGGAAAGCTGGGCAGATCGACTGAGGCGCATCCCGAGTTCCCCGGCCAGCTCGTCCCCGCGCTATACGTCCCCGCGGGCGATTGCACCCTCTCGTCCTGGACCCTGCGGGTCTTCGACGGCGAGGCGAAGGTGCTGCGTGGACCCGGCACCACGGTCTCTCCATCTCCCAGTCCCCAAGTCTCCCAGTCACCAGCATCCGCCACCAAGGGCGCGCCGTTCGTGAACACCCTCGGGATGAAATTCGTCCCCGTGCCGATCGCCGGCGGGCCGACGGGCGGGCAGCGCGTGCTCTTCAGCGTGTGGGAGACGCGGGTGCAGGATTACGAGGTGTTTGCGAAGGAGACGCGGCACAAGGCGCCGAAGCCGGAGTTCCCTCAAGGCCCGACGCATCCCGTGGTGGGTATGAGTTGGGACGACGCGCAGGCTTTCTGCAAGTGGCTGACCGAGCGGGAGCGCAAATCCGGGAAACTCGCGGCGAACGAGAGTTACCGGCTGCCGAGCGATCACGAGTGGAGTTGCGCGGTCGGGATCGGTGATCGTGAAGACGCGGCGCAATTGCCGGAGGAGAAGAACCAGAAGATCACCGATGTCTTTCCATGGGGCACAGTTTGGCCACCACCCGCAGGCGCGGGTAACTTCAGCGGCGAGGAAGTATCTGGTCAGGAGACGTGGCCCGATCAGAAGGTTCTTCGCGGCCATCGCGACGACTTCCCGGCGACCGCCCCGGTAGGCAGCTTTGCCGCAGAGCGTCTGGGTCTCTTTGATCTCGGCGGGAATGTGCGGGAATGGTGTGAAGACTGGTTCGATGCCAAACAGGAAGGCCGGGTGATGCGCGGGGCTTCGTTCGACATTGCCGCCGGTGCCTTTCTGAGATCGTCCTATCGCAGTTCGGTTCCCGCCATCAGTCGCTTCCATCGCAGTGGCGGCTTCCGCGTCGTCCTCGCGCTGGTGGCACCGTAGGTCCGAGCAACCCGGGACTTTCCCTCTCCGCATGCCTGCCGCGCACGACTACGCCGAACGCCTCCGGGCGCGGCTGCCGCGCCGCTTGCAGGAGGTGCGCGAGGCGGCGGGCATGAGCCGCTCTGCGCTGGAGAAGAAATGCGTCGCGTCGCGCGAGATGATCGGCTGCATCGGGAGCGGGGTTTCGATTCCGACGCTGCATCGCGGCGCGTGGCTGGAGCATGGAATGGGGAGTGATTCAAAGTGGGGCCAGTGCAGCCCAGGCCAAGGGCCTGAAACAAGCCAGCCCAGGGCAAGCGACGCAGGAGCGTAGCCCTGGGATCGCCGTGCAAAAGATCCCAAGCCCCAACGGGGCGCGACAACTTCCCGGAGGTGGGCGCATTGTTCCGCCCCGTTGGGGCTCTCGTCGTCAGGCGCGGGCCGGGACATTCCATCCCTCACCCGCGCGGAGCACCCGATGCGGTTGCCCGAGCCGCTCGCATTCCGGGATGAAAAGCTCGCGCGGGTCCGCGGTGTTGAACTCGAACATCTCGTAATGACACGGGATCACGCACCGCGCCCCGATGGCCTGCGCGAGCCGGGCGGCCTCGGTGCCGTTGAGATTTCCGGCCACGCGGCGCTCGGGCTTGTTTCCATTGATCGGCAGCAGCGCGATGTCGATGGGCGCGAAAGCGCGCAGCTTCTCAGCGAGGCCGGGATACCGCAGCGTGTCGCCGCTGTGATAGATCGTCCACCCGGCGGCGCGGATCACGTAGCCGAGAAAGCGGTGCCGCCCGGCGTCGTCGCGCTCCAGTTCGTCGTGCGCCGCCGCGACTCCGGTGATTTCGCATCCGGCGACATTCACGGTCTGCCCGTCATCGAGTCCGACAAGCCGCATTGCGTCCAGCGCGAGTCGTTCGGCGACGAAGGCGCGGTTCGCCTCGGGGATCACCAGTGCAGCCGCCGGATTCACCGCGAGCAGCGGACGGAGCGTGTCGGCGTCGAGGTGGTCGGTGTGGTGGTGGCTCGACGTGATCACGTCGACCTGTGTCAGCCGCTCCGGCGCGATCACCCGGCGCGTCATGCGAGTGTGTGGCTTGTCCGTCGCCGCGTACTTCGTCGTCAGCGAATCGGAAAGATAAGGGTCGAGCAACAGCCGCCGCCCGCCCACCCGGATGAGGAAACCGCTTTGCCCCAGCCACCAGAGGCGCAGCTCATTTTCCCCCACGGGCTGCTCGATTTCCGCGAGCAGCGCGTCATCCGCCAGCAGCGGCTCGATCACAGCCCGAGCTCCGCGCGGACTTGATGCACACCGGCGACCATGTTGCGCAGCTTCTGCTTCGCCGCCCAGCGCGCCGTCTGGCTCAACCCGCAGTCGGGTGCAAAGCTCAGCTTCTCCGGCCGCGCGAAATCCAGGCAGCGCCGGACGCGTTGCACCACGTCCGCCACGGTCTCGATGTAGTAGCTCTTCACGTCGATGATCCCGACCGCGATATCCAGTCGTGTCGCGATCCGCTCGATGATCTCCACCTCCGCAAACTCGCGGCTCGCCATTTCCACATGCACCTCGTCCACGCGGAGTTCGAGGAACGCGGGGAACATCGGCGCGTAGCGGCGCAACCCGACGGCGCGGCCTTTGAAATTGCCGAAGCAGAGGTGCGTCGAAAGCCGGCATTTCCCGACCACCGGCTCCACCGTGCGATTGAAAATATCGACCAGCCGCGCCGGGCTTTCGCGGTGCGCGTAACAGCTCATCGACGGCTCATCGACCGTGATTTCCCGGCACCCCGCTGCGACCAGCGCATCGAGTTCCGCGCGCACGATCGGCAGCAGCGCCTCGGTCAGCGCGTAGCGATCGGGATACTGTGCATTCGGCACCAGCCGGCCGCTCAGCGTGTAGGGTCCCGGCACGCTCGCCTTCAGCACCGGTCCGCTGGGCATCAGCCGCTGCAGCCGCTGGAATTCATCCACCACGCCGAGCCCGCGCGGCGCCCGCAACTCGTCCGTCACCACATGCCGGCCGCGCTGATCGTGCGCCGGCGGACCCCAGAGCCGGCGCGGGGCGGACTCGACCAGGATGCCTTCCAGGAATCCGTAGAACGACAGATTGAAATCCAGCCGCGTCTGTTCGCCATCCGTGACCACATCGAGTCCCGCCGCCGTTTGATCATAAAGCGCCGCGATCACCGCATCGTCCTGCATTTCCGCCAGGTCATCGCGTCCGAACTGGCCGAGATGCTGACACGCAAACTCCAGCCACGAGGGAAAGGGATAACTGCCGATGACGGTCGTGCGAAGGGGAATGGGTTGCATAATGGAGCGGGCCGACGGCGGCGGCGTGGGTTCCCCGTGGTTTTGCACCGAATGCGAGCCGATGCCAAGGACTGTGGGCACCCGCGCGGTGGCGTGAAATACGGCATTTTGCCGTGTATGAACTTTGCCTTGTCCGATGTCGTGAAAGTTCCGCCGGTCTCCGAGCATGGACAGGTCGGTGACATCATTGAGGTTTTCGGCGGCGCGGAAAAGCAGCGCGCGGCGGTCACCGCGCTGCAAAATCTGCTCGACGCAGCGTGAGCCGTGGCTTGCCCAATGGCATCCGCTATGGTATTTCATTTGCCATGAGCGCCACCATTACCATCGACGCCGCCGGGCGTTTCGTTCTGCCCAAATCCATCCGTGATCGCCTGCACCTGCGCGCCGGCACGAAGCTGCGCGTGGACATCGTGGCCGACAAGATCGAGCTGACCCCGGAGCCAGACGCCGATGTGCGCATTGAACGCCGGGGCAAGCGAATGGTCATTGTCGGCGGCCCCCCTTTCGACGCCGTCAAGGCCATCAAGGCAGATCGTGACGACCGGGATGCCGTGCTCGCTCGCCGGGTGCGCGGCCGATGATTGCCTCGGTCGATTCGTCCATCCTGGTGGCCGCGCTGCGGACCAGCGAGCGACATCATGCGGAATGTGCCGCCGTTCTCGATCAAGGCGGATTGCATGCCTACGTCCACGCGCTCGCGGAGACCTTCAGCACCCTCACCGGCGGCCACGTTGCCCCGCGCGTGAGCGCAGCGCAGGCGGCGAGTTTGCTTGAGGCCAGCGTGTTGCCGTTCGTGTCCGCGGCCAGTCTCACCGCTCGCGAGCACCTCGCCGCCATGAAGGAAGCTGAGGCACGCGGGGTGCGGGGCGGAGCCATTTACGATTTTCTCCACCTCGTCGCCGCGCGAAAGGCGAAAGCCAGCCGTCTCTACACCCTCGACGTTTCCGATTTCCGCTCCTTCCATCGCCCCGGCGACCCGGAAATTGTCCATCCCTGATGTCCCGCCCGCCCGCTCCCGCGACCACCACCGCCCGATCTCCAGACTGGAAAGTGCCCGCCGCCGCATTGCTCGTCAATGGCTCCAAGCTGCCGTGCGCCGCCTATTCGCCAAGGTGTTCGTAGAGCCGCGCGAGGCGCCGGGCGTGCTCGTCGTAGGCTGATTCAAAGAGCGCGGTCGCCCGCTCCGGCCCCACGACCGCCGCGGCGCTCAGGACGGTCGGCGGCTGGCCGGCGGCGGTGAGGCGGGCGGCCACTTCGGCCTTGATCGAGTTCACGAGCAGGCAACCGCCGACGGTGGAGCCCGGTGCGACCGGCGTGTCGAGGCCATTGATCTTCACCATGGCGTCGCCGACCGGCGCGCCGGTATCGAGCGTGAGTTCCGCGAAGTCTTGCAGCTTCCGTCCGTCCGCGCGGCGGCTGGCCGACGCCTCGCTGTGCGCGCGGCTGATGATCGCCACCACGCGCACGCCGCGGCGCTGAAACTCCTCAGCGATCTCGGTGGGCACGACATTGCAGCCGCTCGAGGAAATCACCAGCGCGCTGTCGGCGGGCGCGAGATCGAAGTTCCGTAGGATGCGTTCGGCGAGGCCGCTGACGTTTTCGAGAAACATCGCCTGCCGCTGACCGTTCGCGCCGACGACCAGATTGTGAAAGCTGAGCGAGAGTTCGACGATCGGATTGAAACCGGGGAACGAGCCGTAACGCGGCCACATTTCCTCCACCATGATCCGCGAGTGGCCGCTGCCGAAGACGTGCACCATGCGGCCGGCGAGGATCGTCTCGGCGAACCAATCCGCCGCCTGCGCGGTCGCCGCGCCCTGCGCCTCCACGGCATCGATCAAGGCGCGGGCTTTGGCGAGGTAGTCGGCGCGGGGAGTCACGCGCACAGGCGATGCGAACGCGTCTCCCGATTCAAGGCAAATGCCCGCCACTTCGTCCGGTCACGATTTTCGTTTTTTGCCGCTCTTGCCCTTCGCCTTCGCCGGGCGGTTATCAGGACCCGCGGTCGCGCGCATCTTTTTTCCGGATGCTGGCGGCTCCTTTTTCGCGGTCGCTTCATTCTTCGCTCCCGGTCCGTCACCGGTCACCTCCGGCGGCTCCACCACCAGCGGCACCACGATCTGCCGCGCCGGGAGACGCATTTCCCCCTCGAGGCGCGCCAGCAGGGGCGGGGTCAGCGCGGCTGGCGCGAGGCGATTCAGGCAGACCTTGATCAACTCGGCGTCCTCCGTTCCGTAGTGTCGATTTCCGGCGACCACGAGCTGCCGCAGGACCAGCGCGAATTCATCGATCGCCGCCTCGCGACACGCTTCGCTGAAGGTGCGCAGTGCGTCGGTGCGCACACTTTGGTCGGGCTTGCGGTGGATGGATTCCCAGACCGGCAGGCCGTTTTTGATCAGCGCGAGCAGCGCCGTTTTCAGGCCCGCGTCGTCGCCCTGGTAGGCGAGCAGGTGGAGCGGATCGTGGAGCCGCGCGCGGGCGAATGCGGCAAGCGTTTCCGGCGGGTCGGGGAGCGGCTCCTCGGTGTCTTCCTTGAGCACGCCAGTCCGGCGCGCCTCGGCGATCGCCTGCACCCGGAGCGACGAGCCGCGTTCGTAGTGTGCCTCGCCATTCGCCGGCCACTCCCGCAGCGCCTCGTCGAACTGCTTCACCGCGGCCGCGAATCCACCGAGATCGTGCAGCCGCACCCCGAGGCGCACGAGATCCATCGAGCGTGATTGCGCCGACGTGCAATGGGCGATGATCGAGCGCAGGCCGCGCTTGATCGGATCCGGACCGGACCGCTGGAGGCCGAGCGCCGCCACGACCGACGCGCGCTGCGCCTCACCGCCGCTGAGCAGCAGTGCCGAGTGGAGCAGCGCGAGACCCGCATCGCCCGGTTGGATCTCGTAAAAGGCCGCCCAAAAATTCGGGTTCCGCGTCACCAACTCATCGGCAGCCACCGCCGGAAACGGCTTGCCGATCTCAGGCGGCGGCGTGGTCGCAGCGACGAGGCGAAAGTCGTCGAGCCACGCGCGGATGCCGGGGTAGCTGGCATTGTCGCCCTGCTCGAGCAGGGAGACAATCAGCACTGCCGAGGTCCACGCCTCCCGCCGGGCCGCATCCCGAGGCTCCTCCGGCGGCGTCGGCGGCGCGGGTTCGGGCGGCGGAGTCTCCGGTTCACCCTGCGCCGCCAGCGAGAGCGCGGCCGTGCAGGCGATCAGGACGTGACGAAGCAGCTTCATGCGGCGCCCTCCAGCAGCGCGAGGCGTGCCGCGCCGATCGCGCCCGCCCATTCACCCAGCACCGCGGAAAGGAGCGGCACACCCGCGCCGAGCGGCCGCCACTCCACGCGGCCGAGTTCTGCGCGCAGCGGCGCGAAGAGCGCATCACCGGCTCGCGCGATTCCCCCGCCCAGGATCACCGCTTCGGGATCGAGGATGTTGATGAACGATCCGATCGCGCAGGCCAGCGCGCGAATCGACTCCAGCCACTTCTCGCGCGCAAACTCATCCCCTGCGAGGAACGCCGCGATCAGCTCGTGTGTCGAGTCGAAGCGACCGTCGGTGCGCTCGCGGATGTTAAAGTTCCCGATCGCGCACTCCAGCGCGCCGGGCATTCCTGCGATGCTCACCGGTCCGCGCGGATCGAGGCACGTGTGGCCGAAGTGTCCCGCCCGCCCGCTGCTCCCGCGCACGATCCGGCCCTCCGTGAGAATCGCCCCGCCCACCCCGGTACCGAGCGTGAGCAGGATCGCATCGCGCAACCCTCGCGCCGCGCCGAGCCAGGCTTCGCCGAGCAGCGCCGCCTGCGCGTCGTTGCTCACCGGCACTGTCCGCCGCGCCTCGAGCGCCCGCGTCCAATCGAGTCCCTCGATCCCATGCAGACGCCCCGGCATGCTCACGATCGACGCCGCATCCGCCGCGGCCAGTCCCGGCGCCGAAATTGCGATTGCCTCGCTCCCGCCCAGCTCCGCGATCAACGCCCGGACCGCCGCGAGCCAGCCTCCGGTCGCGCCATCATCCGTCGCGCGCAACTCTCGCCGGACGATTTCGCCCGCAGCCGTGACGAGCACCGCTTTGATCTGCGTCCCGCCGAGGTCGATGCCGATCGCGGTGGCGCCGGAGTTCATGGCGAAACACTCCAGCCTCCATCGACGCTCAGCACCTGCCCCGTCACGAAGCGCGCTCCATCGCTCAGGAAAAAAACCGCCGCCGCATCGAGGTCGTCCGGCTGCCCGATGCGTCCGCCGTCGAGCGGTTGCTTCGCCTCAATGAAGCGGCGGATCGCTTCGTCGCCCGCCGCGCGTTGCGACATCGGTGTCTCCACCAGCCCGGGCGCGAGCACATTCACCCGGATGTCCCGCGGCGCGTAGTGCGCCGCAATCGCTGTGCTGAAGCCGATCGCCGCCGCTTTCGCCGCTGCGTAGGCATGCGTGGCAAAGTGCCCGGGCGATGGGCTGAAGGCGAGCACGGAACTCAGGTTGAGGATCGCGCCGCCGGAGCCTTGCGCGAGAAACTGGCGCACCGCCGCGCGGCTCGAAAACATCATCGAAGTGAGGTTGAGTTCGAGCGTCGCCTGCCAGCCTTCGTCCGTCAGTTCATGCAGCGGACCGTCGCCAAAACGCCGCCCGCTGCCGCCGGCGACGTGATAGAGGCTGTCGAGTTTTCCATGCCGCTCGACAGCGGTGTCGATCGCGCGGTGCGCAGTCGCCACGTCGCGCGCATCCGCAGCGAAGGCGTGCGCCGCAGGGCCCAGCGCCTCCTGCGCGGCGGCGGCATCGGCTTCCCCGAGCCCGATCGCCACGACCCGCGCACCCGCGCCGACAAAGGCACGCGCGGCCGACAGGCCGATGCCTGTGGTGCCGCCGATGACGACGATGGATTTGCCGTCGAGAAGCTGTTGCACGCCCCGAATCTAGGCTCCGCCCCGCAAGCGAAGCAACCGCGCGCTGCGCGCTCACTCCGGGTGGAGGACGCGACACGAGCGCCGATTTCGGCGACTCGCCGAGATCACCTCAGAGACTGTGAAATAGATCGGCAAGGAAGGAAATGCAGAGCGTTTCTGCGCAACGCCGCGGTGGCTCGCCCCGAGAAACTCCCCGCTCCGGCTTCTGACCCAGACGTCCTACAACCCGCGGCGTGCACTCTTTACCCAGTCTCTCAGGGCGCGTCATCGGCGGACTCCACATCCCGCCCGCTGAGGCCCCGGCCGGAAGCCCGCGCCGTCACTCACCGCGATTGCGCCGCTTCCGGGAGATCGGACCGAGGGCGGCGGCGGGGTTCCCATTCCCTGGGCGGCATCGCTGTGCTGCTGGCCTGGTTGGGCTGGACGGAAGCCAGCGTCTGCGCCGCCGCGAAACCGCGCCCGCCGTCGGTGGCGTAGACGAGGTTTTTTTCCGCGTTAATGATGATTGTCATCCCTTTGCCGGCGCTCTGCTGGATCTCGCAGCCCGCCACACCGCCGGGCGGCGGGAACCAGCCAGGAGCCGGTCCGAAACCCTGAAATGACGGGACGCGATCGACCTTGACCAGATTGAAGGGATTGCTCTCGCGCAGCCAGGTGACAAGTGCAGGGCCGGGCTGGACGGTGATGAACCATTGCCAGCGGCGCACACCGTCGGCTTCGCTCACCCATTCACGGCGTTCGGCGTGGAGGATGCGGTCTTCGGCTGCCGGCTCACGCCAGAAGGCGCGGCGGAAAACCTCGCCGGCGTCGTCGTTGGTGCGGATGATGACTTTCTCGTCGGAGGGCGTGATCAGCGGAACTGGCGTGGCCATCGACTCGGCAACCGGTTGCGGCGCGGGCGCGAACACGAACCAGGCGACCGCACTCAACGCGAGCGCCGCGGTGAAAATGAGGAGGCGCTTCATGGATCAGTTTCCCGCGTTGGAGTAAGTGCGCATGAAGAGCTTGATGTCCTTCACGCTGCGGATGAAGCGATCCATGCCGTCCTGCGGATCGGCGAGCAGGGTCTGCGCGGGGATGACGAGTTTCCACTTGGTATTCCACACACTCCGCCCGACCAGGCGTCGATTGGTAAATTCCGCCGGGATTGTGCTGTAGAAGAGCGTGGGATCGCTGACCGCTCGGAACGGCTGATGCATGCGCGGCTGGAAGAACGGCTCCGACAACGCGCTGCTGCTGTTGCAACTCGTGCTCTGGCCGAAACCGCTGCTGCCAATATCGTAGGGCAACGGCATGGCGTGATCGAGCACGAGCCAGTTGCGCACGACGACCGGAGCGCCATTGAGTGGCGGCGTGCGCTGCGTGTCGGTTCCCGCGGGGATGAGATAGCAATAGGGGGTGGCCGCGAGCGCATCGGGAGAGTTTTGCGTCGGCGTCGGCGGGATGCCGGTGCTGCCGCTGGCATACGGATTCATGCCCTGGTAGCCTTGGAAGACGACTCCGACGCTGTTGATCTTGGTGCTGTAGCTGGCACTGGAGAATGCGCTGTCCCCTGCGCCGAACGCGTTGCCGAAGAAGTTGTAGCCCGTATCGATGTCGCCGGAAAACGTGATGACGAAACCCGGTTGCGCCAGCCCATTGGGATTGGAGGTCGGCAGCGCGTGGGCCGCGATGGCGGCATCGGTGCGCAAGTCGGCCACCACACAGGACCGCAGCTTGTCCTGCCAGGCGATGTTGTCCTCGACGCTGCCATCTTCCTGGTAGGACAGGTTGAACAATTCGCGCCGCAGGCTGAACAGCGTCCCATACTGATCCGGGTTGTTGATCCCGAGCCGCCCCTTCGCGACGGACCAATCGGCCTGCAACTTCGCGAGATAGCTGGATAGACCGGGATCGCCGCTGCCGGAGCCGCCAAACTGCGGCTCGCCATTAGTCCCGACCAGACCCAGTGATCGAGTGGCTACAACGCCTGCGAGGAAGCTTCGACCGGTGTCGGTCCCGAGCAAGCCCGTCTCGTAATCGTAGGCCTTCGAAGCGAGGAAGGCGTAGCGCGCGGCCTGGTCGAAGAGAATCTTGTACTGCTCCAGCGATTCCGTGCGGAAGGCGCGGAACGCTACGTCGCGAGTGCGTGCGCCCTGAATGGCGCTAGCCGCACGCTTGCGGAACGTATCCCGTTCATCCTGCACGGCCAGGCCCGCGGCGAGCACGTTCTGGTAGTTGTTCAGCGCCTCGGTCAAATCCTTGTTGGCCGCGTCGAGGTCCTTGATTCCCGAGAAGACCGCGCTGTAGGCACTGGTGAGTTTGTCGTATTCCGCTCGCGTTGTCGCTTGCGCACCGAGTTCCGTCACCGCTTCGTTCTTGCCCAATTCCGCGAGGTCCAGCGTCGTGTTAGTAATGAACGTTCCAATTTTGAGACTGTAGTCTGATAGCTGGAGTGCTTTGTTCGCGGCAATCTTTGCTGTGAGAATCGCCGCTCGTCCGACTGAAGTCAGATCGTTAGCTGCAAACCCGTTGACCTGCGGGAGAGCGGCCTCTGTTGCTCTGGTGAGATCTTCGAGCGACTCCTTTGTTTTGATCACAATGTCGGAACTCAATTGGGCCACGCCGACAATTTTCTGCGCGGTCAGTTTCGCCGTGCTGTATGCGGAATTGAGTCCTCGGATGGTGATCCTTGCCTCAAGTTCTTCCTGAAAGCGTTTCACCGAAGCCAGGAACGTTGCGTTCCCACCGGCCATGGACTTCAGTTTGTAGTACATCTGCTCACGAGCATTCATCACCTTCGTCAGAGCATCCTGCACCTGTCCGGTGGTGGCACGACGTCCCATCGCGGTCGTGGCGATTTGGTAAGGGCCGCTGTTCAGGTCGAATTCATACTTGAAATTGACGGTTGCTTCTTGCGATTGAGGGATGCCGCTGAAAACCTTGTTCAGGTTTTCGGCACCAGCGATTGTTCCATTGAACGCGTTGATCGCGTTGGTGACGCTCTTTTGCTTGAGCGGCAGGTAGAATACTGTCGGGACCTTGGCCGATCCGAATAGCTCGACGGAGTTATAGACATACGGGCGGTCGATATACATGAACCGGAGATAGTCTGGTCCCGTGTAACCTTGCGGATAGGTTTTACCCGGACCGATGTCATTCGAGTAGGCTTGGCCGTAAATTTCCCGCAGCCGGTTGTTAAACGCCGTCTCCTGTTCCGTTACCGTGAAGTTGTAGTCGGAGGCCTGATTCTCGACCGTCCGCAGCAGGGCATTTTGATCTACGGTGCGCGCGTGTGCGGTTGCGGCGTTGGCCAGCGCAGCCTTGGCGCGGGCGAGGATCTGGTCGAAGTGCGTGCTGCCGGCGGTGAGTTGCGAGGGAGAGAGATCGAAGAGAACGCTGTCGTCACTGAGGTTCAGCGCATTGGCATGACGGTTGGCTCCGTCCAGGTGTCCCTGCATTTCGGCCCCGAGCGAGGCGAGTTCGTCCAGTTCCGGGACGTTGTGCCGGTCGATCTTCTGGATGCCTTCGTGCGCGGTGTCATTCTCAGGGAGCAGAGCGTTCACCATCGCCCAGTGAATGAAGTTCCCCTGGCCTCCACGGCACGCCCATTGTTCGACGCCCCAGGCCCGCGTCTTTTGGGTGTTCACGTTGGCTTTATTCTCACGCAGCGCCGTCCATCCGGAGTCGGTGCCAATCGGGAGCTTGCGGCGCTCCAAGTCGATGATCCGCGAGGCGGTGCGGCCGATCGAAACGGCGGCGAGCGCGAGTTTCCGTTCGTCCTGGTAGTCGACCGTGACCGGCACGCCGAGGATATTCACGGCCTCGACCCGCGGCGTCCAGGTGAAGTTCGGATCGCTGAGCATCCGGTAATAGTCGGTCAGAGCCGTGAGATAGTGCCCGTAGGCATCACCGTGTCCTTGCGGATACTGGCGGGCGGCATCTGTGGCGTCGATCTTACCGTCGGCACCGGTTCCGGCCTTCTCGTTGATGTTATAGTTCAGCGCGTAGATGACTTCGCCAGCGTTGATGCCGCGGGTGTAGTTCCAGAAGAATCGGTTGTAGACCGGTGAAGTCTGCACACCCGGCACGAGGAAGTCATCGCGCCCGCGCAGCAGGGAGAGTTCTTCATCGAGCAGGCTGGCGACTTGGCCCTCGAAGGCGAAGCGCGCGGTGGCCGTGCTCTGAATCGTCGTGCCGATGGAAGCCGGCAGGCCCTGCTGAGTGAGCAGGCGGCTCGGGTCCACATCCAGGGAGATGAGCGGGTTCGCGGCGTCGGCATAGGCCTCGTTGCCGAGCGCCAGGTAAAGATCGCCGAGATACCCGGCGGCGAGCAACAAGGCATCATTGGCCGGCCCATAGTTGAAAGCGGGAGTTCCTTGGATCGTGAAATTGATCCCACGCTTCAACACCGTTTCGTAGATCTCTATTGGTCCGGCATCTTGCACCGCATCCAATGTCAGGGCGACATCGCCCTCCCAGCGCTTCCCTGCCTGGGTGAGCAGGCTGACATCGGTATTGATCGTGTTGTTAGAGAAGTCGCTGAGCCGTTGATTGAAGGGATTGATCCCGGCGAGCACCCGCTTGATCCAGCCTTCCGCCAGCGCCGGCGTCGTCCATGTGGACCATGTCGTGGTGCCGACCTTGCGGTAGTGCATGATGTAGTAGTTATCCTTCAGCGACAGCAATGGCTGCGAACCCCCGAGGGTGACCCGCGGCTCATTGACATTGGTGCCCTGGGGGGGTGGTCACCTGGAACCATGAGTTGGTCAGCTGATCGGGGCGATCACTGGCGGAGGGTGGCTGTCCGGCCAGTGCTGGGACGTAATACCACTGGAACTCGAAGTCCTGCACGCTCCCGGCGAAATCGCCGGTGTGTTGCATCGTGATTTGCTCGGAGAGCGGATTGGCCGGGGTGATCGGTTTGACCTGGCCCGTGTAAAGTTGGGGCACCACCTTGAGGATCTGCACCTGGACAGGCTCAGTCGGGTCCGTGAAGGCTTTGCCATTACCCAAGAGCAGGGTGACATAGCCGGTGCCCCCGCCGACTCCGGTCAATGCATAGGAATCCACGGCCTGCTCGTCGCTGGTCACTTCGACCAACGCATTCTGATCGAAATCGATGCTCTTGCTGGAGTCCGGAATATAGGTTTCAGGCTTGGTCGGATCCTCCTTGAAGGTCTGCAACGTCGTCCGGAGTCCCCCTATCTTTGGCGTGGTGGTAATGCCAAAGAGATAGAAGCTTTCGACCGCAGTATCCCAGTTGCTCTTCAGCGGGTCAGCGGAGGTGACGAGACCCTTGATCGCCGCGAGATCCGGGGCGCTCAGGATATTGGGCAGGATGTAGTCCTCGCCCACGGTCTCCTCCTTAAATACGCCCTCGAGCACCAGGCTGCCCCCGGAACCGACCAGCGAGTCGACGTAGACGCGCTGCTGCAGGTGTGCAGGGAGATTCTGAAAGTAGGTGCGTCCGTGGTCCTTCGAGGTGCTGATGCTGGCCGGCAGCTTGGAGAGGCCGAAATCCGCGAGCGGACTCGTCTTGCGCCGTGTCGCGTCGTGCAATTTCGCGCTCGTGGTCGGAGTCGTAGTCGACCCCGTCGCAAGGAAGCAACCGACGGATTGCTGGTAGAGAATCTTCGCGCTGCTCGCGCCTTGCAGGCTGGGCAAGCCGAACTTCGACTTCACCAGCGTTTCGCCCGACTGCAATGCCGGTACTTCCGTTGATTTGATTTCCAAACCAGGCGGCACGAGGTCGGGCCAGTAAGGCGTGAAGCTGACCGTGATTGCGGTGCCAGTCTTAACGTCACCGTTGGCTCCGTCCCAGAGAAACGGCGTGATGGTTCCCGCAGGCGGTGCTTCGTTCACGCCTGTGGTTGCGTTGGGATAGGCGAAGCCTTCTCGGGTCGCATAGTAGAATTTCATCTGCAACGCAGGCGGCGAATTGGTGGGATTGTGCTGGCCGCGGTAGATCCATTTCAAACCTTTGCGATCCTCGAAAGTGAATCGGGAGTAGTATGCGAGACCCGCGCCGAGATCGCTCGCTGGTGCGTCGAGATTCGCTGGCGTGACTTCCGTGTTGGCCGAGAGTTTTGTGGTCGTCCGAATCGGCGGCGGCATCACCGCGAGTGGCAGGGGCGGCTGAAGGACGGTGCCCGCTTTGGCGGCGTAGCTGAAGTCATAGGTTTCATTGGTTCGCAAAACCCGGAAGGTCTTGATCGACGGACGCTGATCGGTGGAACTGACGAAGCGCACGAGAACATAGGCGCCGGAAGTGGTCACCGGGGTATTCAGCTCGGTGCGCAGCGCGTAGGCTCGCCCGGCGACCATTTGGGCGTGTTCTTCGTTTGGATTGTAACCCGCTTTGGTCGGATCGTTCTGGAGATAGATGGAACCGCTCGCGGCGTCCGCATCGAGGTCGTCGGAGCCCTTGTTCGATGCGAGGACAATCTGCGGCGCATTCACTGGCCAGACCAGCTTGTAGCGAGTGAAATAGGAGGGCCAGTAGATCGGCGTGATCTTTCCCGTGGCACTGGCCGGCGGATTGATCTTCTTGAACCACCACACGCCAAGTTGATCCTTACCCGCGCCGCGCGGGGCGGCGTTGGCCGGAATAATCGCTCCCTTTTCCGCGGCGGGGATGCCTGACTTAAATGGATCGATGTAAGCCGTCGGATCGATGGCGTCGCCTTTGGTCAGGTCCACATACCCGGCCAGACTCGCCGCACCGGCCGGCGGGACGAGGCGTGCGCCGACGACCGCGTTGACCCCCGTGTGGTTGGTCGGCGTATCGGAATTGGCATCCGCATAGTAGTCGGCGTAGCGCGGATTGCTCAGATAGGTATCGAGCACGGACTCCACGCGCACATACCAGAAGGTGCCTCCCTCGCCCTGGAAGAGGAGGAGGCTGTGATTCGTCGGATCAGAACCATTCAGGGTTACCTGAAATTGCGTGGCATCCTTCGTCGTGGCCTGCGCGTTGGTGGGATCGTCCTGGTAGATCAACCGAAAGTTGCTCGTGTCGCCAAAGATCGGCAGCGTTCCGCTGACGAGCGAACCGTCGCTGGGCCGCACGTTAACGGCATAGTCGGCGAGCGCATCGGGCCAGTATTGATGGTAACGATTGAGGAACCTGGGCCACTGAAGGTTCGCTAGTCCTGGTTCCAGCCAGAAAATCTGCACGTCGCTGGCGGAGGAGGTGGCTCGTTCGGCATAATAGGCCGTCTGCCCCTGGATCTGAAACTGCCCGGTGAAGGGCGTATTGAGATTGAGCACCAGCGAAGGGTTATAGCTGGCGAGTTGCGTGGCCATGAGATCAAGGGCGGCCGCGCGTCTGGTGGCGTCGTCGGACAGCGGGTAGACTTGGTTGGACGTTTCTTCGGGCGGAAGCGGATAGAGTCTTTCCCCGAGCGGTATCTCCACGAGGGCGGGGGTCGCCTCCTGGATGATGTCCACGACCTCGATGCCGCTCTGCCGTCGCAAGCCGGTGCTTCCGGACCGAGCTTCGCCGAGCAGTTCGATCATCACCCGGCCTTGCAGATTGTAGGCGCGGAGCGCGTTCTGCTGGCCGTCGTAGTAGAGAGTAAAACGCGGCAGCGGGCTGGTGTTCCCGGTATTCACGCTGCCAGGGATGCGATACTGCTGTCCGTCCGGCACGAGTTCGGGAATGGCATCGGTATAGGCGACGCGCACACTTTGGATGTCGCCTTTCGGCACCGCGACCACCGGGCCTTGGAAACTATTCTCGGTCCAAAAGATCCGCCGCACCGGCAGGCGGGTGCTGGAGGCCACGGTAATCGGGCGCTCCACGAGGCCGTAGACTGGATTATTCGACCCATCCACCCCGATGGGGGCCTCCGTGCGCCAGAAGATCCGCGTCCCGCCGGCTTGGTCCGCGTAGGTAAAACCATCGCGCGAGGTCCCGGATTCACCCGGCAGCGTCTGCCGTTCATACGCGCCGCTGAGATCGGGCACGGTGGTGAAGGTGGCGTGCGGGCTCCAGAAAAAGCGCTCGGTCAGAATCGTCGAGGTAGGCTCGAAGTTGAGCACGGTCGTGTTACCCGCGCGGCGGTATTTGAACGCCGGATCCGTCTTGCGCACCGGTTCGCGGCGCAGTGCCACCGCGCGGTTCAGGGCATCTGTGAAATTCACGATCGGGAGACCGACGGTGTCGCCGATGGAGAATTCCGGCGGCGCACCCGCGAAGGAGCCCCCGAGGAATGAGATCCCGAGACGCAAGTTCCCGCTTTGCGTCACGGGTTCGCTCGATTGCGTGACGGCGCTGGAGGATACCGCGGAGAAGCCGCCAAACTGCCCGGGTGTCTCCGGCGGGCCGGTCGGGGTGAGCGGCGTGCCCCACAGCCGGTTCTGCGCCGTAGAAGTAACATCATCCGCACGGGCGGTCAGGGTCGCCGACATCGCGGCAAAGCCCAGGCCAAAGCCCAGACAGAGCAGGCGGCTGAAAAGTCTCATAACAAGGGAAAGGCTTGGGGGTGGCGGTTCGAAGGGTGGTCGCGGCCTACTTGGCGCCGAGCTTTGCCTGGATGACGGCGGGCTGCCGGGCCAGGGCGGCCAGCTTCTCCTCGATGCTGGCGAACCGCTGGTCCTGCTGAGCGGTGGTTTTCCGCAGCGCGGCGACTTCCTGCGCGAGGGCATCGCGCTCCTTGCGCACTGCGGCGAGCGCCGCCGCCTGCGCCTGGACCTGCCGATACAGTTCCTGGGTCGCGGAGACGTTGAGCATGGCGATGCCCTCGTAGTCCACCGTGCGCAGGTCATTCACCTTCCGGCCATAGACAAAGACGTCGCCCTCGACGGCTTCCTTGACCGCAAAACCTTTCGACGTGACCTCGGTCACTTCGGTGAAAATTTCGCGCGCGGCCTGGAGCAGGCGGATGGTCTCGCCCTTCTTCAATTTGAAATCCTGCGCCTCCTTCAGGGTGATGAAGCCGCCGGTCGCCTTCGCCATGCGGAAGATGTCTGGCACGTCGCCGGTGGTTTGCGTGACGACCTGCGGGTAAACTTTTTCCACTTGCTGGGCGATGACCTTCTTGAATTTGCGGGCACCCTCCGTCGTCTGATCTTTCTTGGTGTAATCCGTGATTTCCAAGCCGAGCAAAGTCTGCAAGTCCTGCGCGGAATCGCTGCGCCCGGTGATTAGTTTGATGCGGCTGTCTGAGGTGGCGTTGAACTCGCTAGCGAGGATCCGGTTCGCGAAAATGCTGACTCCGCCGATTGTGGTGTTCGCAACGGAGCCAGTAAACGCGGCTCCATTGGCTTGGCGGGCATAATAGGCGTAACCGCCAGTATAGTTCGCATTTCCATTCGCGTAGATCGTTCCGTTGGCCGTCACTGTTCCTGCCACATACAGTCCATTTCCATCCAGATAGGCCAGAGCAGTGCCGCCGCCACCGTTGCGCTCTATGTCGCTGTGCGTGCCGCCGCGATACCAGGCAAAGCTGCCTTGGGAGTTGCCGGTTCCAGGGCTGGTGCGGAAATAGGTAGTATAGTTCTGAGTGCCGATGCCAAGTGCTCCGTTGTAGCTGCCGGCAATCATTCCCAGTCGGCTGCCGATGTCCAGGCTGCCTCCAGTAAGATTGATTCCATTACTCACAGTGACGGCACCGCTGACATTGGTACTACCAAAAATCTGCAAACCGCCCTGGCTGCCGAGCGTGATTTTGCGATCGGAGTAGTTTGCCTGCGTTCCGGCACCAATGATGTTGAGAGCCGTGTCGTAATAGATCAATCCGTTAAGGCTGGCCTTTGGCACGCCCTGACCAAATTCAATGGCATTGGAGCCAGTGATGCCGAGGTAGTTGAAGGTATTTGGCAATGAGTCTGGGTTGATGTTCGTCAGCCCGCTGCCGTCGCCGGTGAACTTGCCGGCGTTCAGGGTGAACCCGGAAGCGTTCAGAAGCGCGAGACGGGTCCCGCCGGTTCCGGGATCGAGGGAGGTATTGCTGTGAACGCCCCGTCGGAACCAAGAAAAGTTTTCAAAGGTTCGGAAGTATGCGCCAAATTCCTGAACGCCGATGCCGTTGCCCGTATCGAACAGATTCACATGCTGGCCGTATCGGCCGGAAAAGCTGATCGGCCCGGTGAACTCCGTCCCGTTTTCCGCCCACAAGGTGATCTTGCGATCGTTGCCCAAGGCGCTATTGCCTGCGCCCACGATGTCCAGCCCTTGGCTGAATCGCTTGTAGCCAATGGTGCCAGCGTCGCTGTTTAGTTTGTCCGGGTCGCCGACGCCGAAGAGGAGGCGTCGATTTCCGGTGATCACAGTATCGCCGTTGAGTGTCAGTTGGTTCACGCTGGCGGCATTGAACTGGGCGGGGCTATTCAGAGGTTGCGCCAAGCCATTGACACTCTCCGCCACCTTGGCCCGCAGGGCAAAAGCGCTCGAGAGCACCTTCTGCCGCGGGGTGAATTCGGCGCCGCTCTGGGGTGTGATGCCAAAGTAGAAGCTGTCCGTGGTGGCATTTGCGAAAACGCCGGCAAACGCCGTGGCTCCCGAGCTGGCCACGCCGCTCAGGGCGGTTCCGTTGCCGAGGATCACGCTGAAGTTCCCCTTAAATACCGTGACCGTCTGCGCCTCTCCCCAGAGCGGGGTGCCGTCGGTCGGCTGACTGTAGAGCCGGAACTCGACATTGGTATTCTCCGGGCTGGTCGGAGCGACGGGATTGCCCTGACTGTCGGTGAGCAGTCCCTGGTAGTTCATGGCGTTGGGCACCTTGGAG
>JANPHH010000247.1:0-2768 GCA_031424375.1 Chthoniobacter sp.
GAACGCCACGGCTACGCGCTGGAAGGCGACCTTTTCATCGAGGCCACGATCCCGCATCAAACGGTGACCAAGGCGCTGGGGTGACCCAAGGCGTCCGCTCAATCACTTTGGCGTCGTATTCGTGGAGGAGGAGGAAGATTGAGAGGATGAGGAAGAGGATGATTTCGCAGGAAGATTTCCCTTTACCAAGCGGGGCACCTCCGCTTTCTTCACTGCCCCACGCGCGTAACCCTAAGTAGACGCACCGTTGGTCCCTGGGCGGCAGATTCTTCGAGTTTGCGGCCATCGCGTCAGGGGAAACCCGGTGAAATAGAAAGATAGAAAACATTATGCCTGTTCGTTTAGGCCGCTTCGAAATGCCGAAGTCACTCGTCAAGGACGAGGCTTTGAGCAATGCCACCTACGGTAAGTTCATCGCCGAGCCCTTCGAGGCCGGTTACGGCCACACGGTCGGAAATTCGCTCCGCCGCGTGCTCCTCTCTTCGCTGGAAGGTGCCGCGATCACCTCGGTGAAAATCGAGGGAGCCAACCATGAGTTCCAGACCCTGCCGCACGTCGTCGAAGACGTGACCGACATCGTCTTGAACCTGAAGAAGATCAAATTTAAGGCGCACGACCACGATGTCCGCAACCTGACGCTCTCCGTGAACAAGGAAGGCGTCGTGACCGCGGGTGACATCACGGAAACCGCGCAGTGCGAGGTGCTGAACAAGAGCCAGGTCATCTGCACGCTGGATAAGAAAACGAAGTTCGAAGCCGAACTCGAAGTCAAAGTCGGCCGTGGATTCTCCACCGGCGACGAGAACAAAACGCCCGATCAACCGATCGGCCAGATCGCAATAGACTCGATCTTTTCACCCGTGACCCGCGTGAAGTACGCAGTGGGCAACACCCGCGTGGGCCAGCGCACCGACTACGACAAGCTCGAACTCGAAATCTGGACCGACGGCCGCATCACGCCCGAAGACGCGCTCGTGCAGGCTTCGTCCATCTTGAAGAAGCACTTCGAGCCCTTCTACGCGTATGACGAAAACGCCGTTGCGTTCGACGAGACTCCGCAGGCGCAGAGTCAGGAGAATCAGAAGCTGAAGAAGCTGCTGAACATGAGCGTGAACGAAATCGAACTCTCCGTCCGCGCGGCAAACTGCCTAAACAACGCGAACATCACCACCGTCGGTCAGCTCGCGCAGAAGAGCGAAGCCGAGATGCTCAAGTATCGCAACTTCGGCAAGAAGTCGCTGAACGAGATCAAGGAAAAGCTCACCCATCTCGACCTCTCGCTCGGCATGAAATTCGAGTCCGGCCTCGTCGAAACCAACACCGCCGCCGAAACCGCCATCGCGGGCTGATTCAGCCTCGCATTCCCTGACACCCCATGCGTCACCAAAAAAAGACGGTCAAACTCGGCCTGAAAGAAGGGCATCGTAAGTCGCTGCTCGCGAATCTCGCGGTCAGCCTGATCGAGCACAGCCGGATCAAAACCACGCTCGCCAAGGCGAAGGCCGTTCAGCCGCTCGCTGAAAAGCTCGTCACCATCGGCAAGAAAAACACGCTCCACGCGCGCCGTACGGCGAAAGCTGTGCTCCGCCAAGACGGCGCCGTGAAAACCCTCTTCGCCGACGTGGCGCCTCGCGCTGCGGATCGCAAAGGCGGCTACACCCGCATCGTGAAGCTCGGCCAGCGCAAGAGCGACTCCGCACCGATGGCCCTCATCGAGTGGGTCGACGCTCCCGTGATCGTCGAGACCCCGGCACCCGTGGTCGCGCCTAAGGCGAAGAAGGCCACCAAGCCGAAAGCTGAAGCAGCCGCGGAAGCCGCTGCCATCGCCGGCGAGGAAGGCAAGACCGCGAAAAAGCCGACCGTCAAAAAGGCCAAGAAGACCGAAGAATAACCACGCTTTTTCCGGCGATCCCCTCGCCGGAAGAAACCAACACACGGCGCAGCTCCCCCGGGCTGCGCCGTTTTGGTTTTGGCCGCACGGCCGATTACGGCGCTCCTTGGGCCGCCGGGTCGGTCGGCTCCGCGGCGATGGGCTCCTCCGAGTAGCGCACGACGGTCCAGCCTTCCGACTCGAACAGTGCCCGATATTGGTGGGGATCCGATTCAGCCGCTGGGTCCGGGGTGAAGTCGACCTGTTGCGCGTGATGGATTTCCTCGCTGGCGAGGAATCGAACCGCCGCGGCCGCGACGTTGCCCGCCATCTGATCGGCGGGGAGCGCGAAGGAATTGGCCGGTGAAAGAATGAGCATGGTCGCGACGGCGGTGGCCGCGCCGGGCCGCGCGAAAAGTTTCATCGTCACGCAATAGCGTCTGCTGGTGTGCATACGGTCGGAGTGAGCAATTGATCTGCCACGCGCGGAGAAGAGACTGCCCGACGGCCCGAGGCAGTCGATGCCCCGCGCTGCCGCGCGCCGGAGACTTTGCGCGGGAAGATCCTTTGGTAGTTTCGCCGGGAGGATTACTCTTCCCACTGTCCCTTACCCTTTTTCGTCTGCACTCCATGAAGAAACCTCCCCTCATCTGGCTGATCGCCCTCGGCGCCTTGGCCGGTCTGTATTTCGCGAGCTCCTGGCTGCCCCAGAAGCTGCAGTTCTGGAAGGCGGCAGAGAAAGTCGAGCCGGGCCAAAAATCAGCGCGCCCGACCACGGCGGTCGTTTCCACCAGGAACATTAGCTTCGCGATTTCCGCCGCGGGCGAGATCACTCCCGCGGAGCAGGTCTCCGTGCGGCCCGAGGTGAGCGGGCGGATCGACCAGTTGCCGGTGGATA
>JANPHH010000248.1:0-1511 GCA_031424375.1 Chthoniobacter sp.
ACGGTACCGGCGGCTTCGGTGCAGGAGGCTATTTCGGAGGCAGCGGGGTGATTGGAGCTGTTTAGGGTAATCCCGAAATCATCCCACTCATTGGGGGCTCAGGTGCTATGGGAGGCTCGATCGGTTATGGCTCCAATGTGAGCGGGCCGGGTGCTGGCGGGGCAATTCTGATTGCCGCGGCACTGGATATCAACATCACCGGCGTCATCGATGCGAGCGGTGGATATGGAGTTATGGGCGACGGCGTAATTATCCGCGGTAGCGGCGGGGCGATTCGTTTGATTGGTCAGAATTTGACTGGAAATGCGCCGTCGGGACAGAGCGTTGTTGGTAATCTGCTCGCACTGCCTGGTGGTAGGATTCGGATCGAAGGTTCCCTCTCACCAACCTTGGTGAACAACCCCGAAACCATTGGCGTGCCGCCTGCCAATCCGCCAATCCTTTGGCCCGCCGCGAACGCGCCGAAAGCTCGCGTCGTCAGCGTGGATGGTGCCGTTCCAACGAGACCCCTCGATCCTTACGCGCCCCTCGTCGCTGCTGCTGACATCGCCATACAGAACAACGCGCCGGTGAACATCCTCATCGAGACGCGCGACTTCCCCATCGAGGGAGTCGTACAACTCGCAGTCATTCAGAAATTCGATGGCCGCAGTTGGCTGCCAGCCACCCGCATCAACGGCGACATCAATGTGGCCACCTGGCGCGTGACGACCACGCTCCCGCAAGGTTTCGTCACCCTCCAGGCCCGCGCCACGCAGCCGTAGCGAAGGAAGGCGGTGCAAAAAATGGTTGCAATGACCGGTCAGACCGCTACTTTCCGCGCCCTCACAAAAGAATTTTTATGGCAAAAACCTGCTGGCTCGAACGAGAAAAACGCAAAGCCGCCACCGTGGCGAAATACGCTGCCCTGCGCGCCGAATTGAAGGCGAAGGGTGACTACATCGGCCTTTCCCAACTGCCCCGCAATGCAAGCCCGGTCCGCATGAGCCGCCGCTGCCTCGCCAGCGGACGCAAGCGCGCTTTCATCGGCCGCTTCAAGCTCTCGCGGATCGCCTTCCGCGAACTCGCCTCGAACGGGATGATTCCCGGCGTGACGAAGTCGAGCTGGTAGTCGCGCGACCACTGACTTTGAATCGAGTCGCGGGTTTCGACCCGCGACTCGTTTCGTTTTTCGGACATGAGCACAGCCACCCTTCTCGCGGTCACCGAGGCGCTCGCTGAGCACTGGGAGGATGCCGGTGTCATCGGGCTCAAGCTGAGCGCGATCATGACGCTGGTCTTCCTCAATGGCTTCTTCGTCGCCGCGGAGTTTGCGCTCGTGAAAGTGCGGGGCGCCCAGGTCGATGTCCTCGCGGAGGAGGGGAGCAGGGGAGCGATTGTCGCAAAGCACGTGCTCGCGCACCTCGACTCCTACCTCTCGGCCAGCCAGCTCGGCATCACGCTGGCGAGCCTCGCCCTCGGCTGGGTGGGCGAACCCTACTTCTCGATTCTGCTGGCACCCTTCTTTAACA
>JANPHH010000249.1:0-31678 GCA_031424375.1 Chthoniobacter sp.
GTGACTCGATCGCGCTGCGGCAGATCGACGGCCCGCCGGTCGCTCTGCGCTGCCTCGCGGCCAATCAGCAGCTTGCCGACGCGCCCGCCGATGCGGCGCCGAATGCGCTCGCCTCGCAGCATGTGGAGAAGCCGAAGGACAACTCCGACAATGCCAACAGCATCGCGGTACGGCTGGACTTCGGAGGATTCCGATTCTTCGACGGCGGCGACCTGACCTGGAATGTGGAGGCCGCGCTCGTCACGCCGGTGAATCGCGTGGGGACGGTCGATGTGTATCAGGTCAATCACCACGGCCTCGAGGCGAGCAACAACCCGGTCTTCGTTCACAGTCTCGCGCCGACGATCTCGGTGATGAACAACGGCCCCAGGAAAGGCACCGGCGCCTCGACCATCGCGGCGTTGAAAAGTTCCCCCGGTCTGCAAGCCATGTATCAGGTTCACAAAAACGTCCGCCCCGACGGCGCGGAGAACAACACGGCGGACGAGTTCATCGCCAACCTCGACGAAACCTGCCCGGCGAACCACCTGAAGCTGACGGTCGCGCCGGACGGCGAGAGCTACACCATCGCGATCCCGGCGACGGGGCATGCGCGGACGTTTCAGACCCGAGCGCGTTGAGCGAGGCGGGGCGGGGCGAGTGAGTTTTGCGGTTCACGGGCCGATGGGGCGGAAGGCGAGCGCCCGGCTTCCTCCTGCCGCTGCCTGCGGAGGACTGGGATCGTTGCCCGTGGCTATTTTGCAGACACTGCGCGACCGACACGGGATGGCCAGACCGCCAAGGTCATCTCCATTGCGTCTGCCAATTCGATTGCTTTCGTAAGTCGCTCCAAGCAAAAGGCCAACGAATGCGAGTCCCTTCCCTCTTTCCCCACCTGCTCCATCCCCGTGTTTTCGTTTGGCTGGCCGCGGCGGGATTCGCGGCAGCGCTTCCGGCTTCGGTGAATGCGGAGCCCGCCGGCAGCGAGACGCTCGTCGAGATGAAGGCGATCGCCGGCTTGCGCTACGACGTGGCGCGCTTTCTCGTGGCGCCCGGTGCGCGGGTCCGGCTCACGCTCGAAAATACAGATGACATGGCGCACAATCTCCTCATCCTCGCGCCCGGTGCGCGGACCGAGGTGGTGACGGCGGCGATGACGATGCCGGTGACGCCCACGCAGGATTTCGTTCCGAAGACGGACAAGGTGCTCTGGACGATTCCGGTGCTGACGCCGGGGAAAAAAGGCGAGGTCACATTCACGGCACCGGCAAAGGAGGGCGTGTATCCCTACGTGTGCTCCTACCCGGGGCACGGGTTCATCATGTACGGGGCGATGTATGTGTCGAAGAAACCGAACCTGCCGCCGCTGGCCAAAGATGCCAACGTGCCGGACTGGGCGAAGGAAACCGGACAGGGCGCGCTGCACGCCTTCGAGCCGAAGCCGCCGTACTTTTACCGGATGTTCATGCGCGATAGCGGGCCGGCGTCGATCGCCGTGGCGCTGCCGAATCAGCAAAACTACGTCTGGGACGCCGGTTCGTGTCGGCTGCGTTACGCGTGGAGCGGCGGATTTGTCGATCCGTCCGCGCATTGGGCCGGCAATGGCGATGCATTCGGCACCGTGAAGGGGCGGGTCTACTGGCGGGCGCCCGAGGCGAGTGCAGCGGTGGGCTCATTCGCCGCGAAGAGCGGGCTGGCAGACGACGCGCCTTCGCAGGCGTTCCCGCTGCGCTTTGGGTCAGCGGCGAAAGCGCCGGCGAAGGTGCAGTTCCGTGGATATCGGCTGGTCGAGCGCTACCCGGAGTTTCGCTACGAAATGGACGGCGTGGAGGTGCGCGAACTGATCAAGGCGCAGCATCACGGCGGGCTGGAGCAGACGTTCACGATCGCGGGGGCGAAGGAGTCGGTTTTTTACGTCACCGATCCGGAAGGCGGAGCGATGTTTGCGTCGGCAGCCGGCGAATTCAAAGGCGGCGTGCTCGAGGTCAGCGCGGAGAAGGCGAAGAGCTTTGCGGTGACGATCTCGGAGATCTCGGGGCGCGAGCCGCTCGCGTATTGGTCGATGAACGACACGCTGGCCGACAAGAAGCCGCTGCCGGTGGCGGGTGTGAAAGGGCGGGCGATTCAGTTCGATGGGAAGAAGAGCAAGTTTGCCACCGGCATCAAAACGGACGCGCTGAAAGGCGGCGGGACGATCACCTTCTGGGCGAAGCTGGCGAAGCCGGAGGCCAAGAATCAGGTGTTGATCGGCGCGGCGGGCAGCGGCGGAGAATTCGCGATCGGCAGCAATCTCGCCGGCCCGGGCTTCGGCGTGGCCGTGACGATCAATGGCACGGCGTCGGGCGCGACCACTGGGCAGCTTGCCGACAATCGCTGGCACCACCTCGCCGCCACGCTCTCGGCAGAGGCGATCGCGTTCTATGTCGATGGCGCGAGTTGGGGCAGCGTGCCCTCCGGACTGGCCGCATCATCGCTGCCGGCCGGCGCTGAGCTGTTTCTCGGCACTTCGGGGACCACGGGTTTCGCCGCCGCGACCCTCGATGAACTGCGCATCTTCGATCGCGCGCTCACCGCCACAGAACTGCAGACGATCTACAATCGCGAACGCGCCAGCCTTCCACCGCAGCCATGAAGACCGCTCATCTCCTCACCGCCGCGCTCCTGCTCGGCAGCGCCGCATTCGCCCAGGAAAAAAAGACCGCGCCGAAACCGGGCCGCCCGCCCGTTTCCGACTACTACAAGATCGAAACGATCGCGACGCCCAAGGGCCTCTCGACCGAAGTCGGCGGCCTCACCTTCATGCCCGATGGCCGGCTCGTGGCGACGTTCCATCGCGGCGAGGTCTACACCTACGAACCGGGGAAAAAGGCGTGGAAGCTCTTTGCGGATGGGTTGCACGATCCGCTCGGCGTGGTCGCGATCAGCGACCGGGAGATCGTGGTGATGCAGCGGCCTGAACTCACTCGCATCAAGGACACGGACGGTGACGGCGTGGCGGATCAATTCGAGACAATCACCGATGGCTTCGGGCTCAGCGGCAACTACCACGAGTTCGCGTTTGGTCCGCTGCGCGCGAAGGACGGCAGCATGTTCATCGCGCTGAATGTCGGCTCGAACGGCGCGGGAATTCGCAGCGAAGTGCGCGGCCAACTCACCGCGCTGAGCGGACCCGATGCGCGGATGTATTCGGCTGCGCCGTATCGCGGTTGGGTGCTGCGGATTTCTCCCGAGGGAAAAGTGGAGCCGTACGCGATGGGCTTCCGCTCCCCGAACGGCCTCGGCTTCGATGCGAACGAGAACCTCTTCATCCCGGACAATCAGGGCGACTGGATCGGGAGCAGCCCGCTCTACAAAGTTGAGAAGGGAGAATTCTACGGCCATCCGGCGAGCCTCGCGTGGAAGGAAGGGATCACCACGCCGCCGGTGAAGATGCCCGTGGCCGAACTCGCCGCGATGAAGACCCCTGCGACGATCGTTTTCCCGCACAACCTGATGGCGAACTCGCCGACGCAGCCGCTCCTGATCACGGCCGGCGGAAAGTTCGGGCCATTCGAGGGGCAGATGATCATCGGCGAAATGAATCGCGCGCGATTGATCCGACTGATGTTCGAGGAAGTGGACGGGCAAATGCAGGGCGCGTGCGTGCCGCTGATCGACGACGGCGGATTGCTGAAGGGCAACAATCGCCTCGCGTTCGCGAGAGACGGTAGCCTGTGGGTGGGGCAGACGGATCACGGCTGGGCGGGCGACAAGGGGCTTCAGCGCATCACTTTCACCGGGAAGGTGCCGCTCGAAGTCGCGAAGATGAAGCTCACGAAACGGGGCTTCGACCTGACCTTCACGCGCCCGGTCGCGGCGACCGCGGCGACTTCGCCCACGGCCTACAAGGTGAAGCGCTACTACTACGAATACCACCAAGCCTACGGGTCGAAGCAATACGACGCGCAGGAGATCACGGTGAGCGGCGCCACGTTGTCGAAAGATCGCACGACGGTGTCCATCGAACTCCCGGAGCTGACGGCGTGGCGGGTCTACGAATTCCACCTCGATGAATTGAAGACCGACGAAGGCACCCCGATTCTGAATCCGCTCGTCTGCTACACGCTCAATCACCTGCTCGAAAACACGCCCGAGCCGCCACCGCCCGGTGCGAGCACGAAAGCGAGTGATGAGTGAGCGCGCAGCGCCCATTCCAAAAAAACCTGTCATCCCGAGCGGAGCGCTGCGTAGTGGGTGGTAGGATGTGTGGGGCAGCGCGGAGTCGAGGGACCTGACCCTATTCTTCGGGCAGGCCTTCCGGGCAGAGATGCTCGAACTCCTTCGACTGCGCGCCGCCCACGCGCCCCGACCACGACCTTTCCCCTTACCAGTCACCGCGCGGCGCTCTGCTCAGGATGACAGGTTTTCTTCGATGGGGCGCTGCGCGCCGGAAGACATGCCGCACACCTCTTGCCTCCGACACACGCTTGACGGAGGCGGCGCGCGAAACGCCTACTGTGACCCGCTCATCCGCATTCCCCAACCCCATGAAAAAATTCGCTCTCTCCGCCATCGTCACCTTCCTCGCTGTCGGCGCCTATGCGCAGACTCCGGCCGCTCCGGCGGCCCCCGGCGCCGCGCCTGCGCCCGCGGCCGCGCCGGCCAAACCAATCGGCATGGCGGACAAGAAATTCATCAAGGACTTCAGCGAGGTGGTGTTGATCGAGCAGGCCTTTCTCAAGCTCCTGATCGAATCAAAGCCGACGTTGTCGGAAGGGCTCGAACGCGATGTCAAAAAAGCGGATGGCGATTTGAAGAAGCTGTGGACCGCGCTCGCCACGCTCGCTTCGTCGAAGAAGGCGGACCTGGCGACGGAGATCAGCAAAAGTGACCTGGCCAAATTGCAGAAGCTGGGGAAAGAAAAGCCGGACAAATTCCAAAAGGAGTTTTTCAAGGACTTCGGAAAGGAAACCGGGAAGGGCGTGAAACTGGCGGATGGCGCAAAGACCCTTCAGGATCCCGAGGTCAAAATTTTTGCCGAGGACTGGGGCGGTTACCTCAAGTTCGCGAACCGCGTCGCCGAGAGCGGAGAGAAAAGCGCCGCCGGCAAGAAGTAGCCGGGCGCGGAGAAATTCCAGCGAATCGAATGTGAACGGGCGCGACGCGGGTCGCGCCTGTTTGCGTTCGGGAGGTGCGCAGAATTTGCGGTGCGGAATTCGCGGGCTATTGTCACGAAAACCGCATAGATGGACGAAGAATCATTCGACTTCACCCCGCCCGGCCAGACCCTCAGCACGCTGGAACGCTTTGATCGGCTCATCGCCTCACTCCCTCCGGGCGACCTCGTGCGCGGGGAACTCCTCGACCTCCGCGTGGAAGTGGCCGACCACGAAGACATGGTGGGCGAAGCGCGGCAGGCGCTCGAGAAATACGAGCAGATCGTCAAGAAGCTGAGTTCTCCGGCGAACCGTATCGGCACCTTTCTCTCCGCGGCCAGTCGCGAGACCGCGCAGATCGTGGTGGGCGGCGCAGACTACTATTGCGAGTGCGATCCGCGCGTGGATCTCGGTTCGTTGCGGCGCGGCACGCGCGTGCTGGTGAATGAGGCCTATGTCATCGTCGGTGACCTCGGTTACGACCGCACGGGCCCGGTGGTGAAAGTGACCGAAGTCCTCGGTCCCGACCGTCTCCGCGTGGGCACCGAGCACGGCGTGCAATCGCTCGTCCTCCAGCGGGGCGACCTCTTGCTGAAGGAGAAGCTGAAAGCCGGCGACGAGGTGCGCACCGATGCGAACTACAAGGTCGCCGTCGAAGTCCTCGCCCGGCCGCACAGTGACGAATATTTTCTCGATACCGTGCCCGTGCTGCCCTGGGAAAAAGTGGGCGGCCAGCAGGAAGCGCTCGCCGCGATCCGCGATGCGATCGAACTGCCCCTGCTGCATCCGGAACTTTTCCAGCGCTTCCAGCATGCCACGCCGAAGGGCTTCCTGCTCTACGGCCCGCCCGGCTGCGGCAAGACGCTGATCGGCAAAGCCACGGCCTACAATCTCACCCAGCAGCTCAAGGCGCAGACCGGCGAGGAGATGCGCGAGTACTTCATGCACATCAAGGGTCCCGAGATCCTCAACATGTGGGTGGGCGAAAGCGAACGAATGGTCCGCGAGATCTTCGCCACCGCGCGGGAAAAGCGCCGCGAAGGTTACCTGCCGTTTCTCTTCATCGATGAAGCCGAGTCGATCCTCGGCACCCGCCGCTCGTCGCGTTTCTCGAATATCCTCTCCACGCTCGTCCCGATGTTTTGCACCGAGATGGATGGCATCGAATCGCTCAACGAAGTCGTCATCATCCTCGCGTCGAATCGCGCAGACCTCATCGACCCCGCGATCATTCGCCCCGGCCGCATCGATCGGAAGATCAAGGTCGCCCGCCCGACCCGCGATGGCGCGAAGGAAATCTACCGCATCTACCTCGGCGAGAATCTGCCCTATGACCCGGCACTCATCCGCCAGTCCGGCAGCGTAGCGCAGGCGATCGACGCGCTGGTGGAAAAGCTCATCGATGCGCAGTTCACGCACCGCGACGAAAATCGTTTCCTCACGATCACCCTGCGCAGCGGGAAAAAAGAGGTGCTCTACCGCGGCGACCTGATCAGCGGTGCGATCATCGCCTCGATCGTCGAGCGGGCGAAAGGGCTGGCCATCAAGCGCGCCATCGCCACCGGGAACGAGGAAGGCATCAGCGAGTCCGACCTGCTCCTTTCGCTCGATGCCGAATACGCCGAGAACGACATCTTCCCGCCGAGCGATGTCACCGAAGACTGGCTGCAGCTCATCGATTATGACTCGGAGAATGTGGTAAAAGTTTCCCCTGTCCGTCCCGGCCGGGAGGAAAAATCTGCCGCCCGAAGCAGCATCGTTTAGCCGGTTTACCCAGGTAAAATGGGGCTGGCACACCCGCTGCTAGGCGGGTTCGGCATGGCTCCACTTTTGATCTCCGGCATCGCTTCCGTCGCGAGCACTGCGATCGACGCGTGGACGAACGCCGCCCAGCGCCGCGTCGGCGTCGAGCAGGCGAAGTTCGATAACGCGATCAACAAAGCGCTCGGCGTCACGCCCACGACTACGCTCGCCGCGCCCACCATGCAGTCGCTCGAAACCCAGCTCCGCAACGCCCCGGAAATCCGCGGCATCCTCGACGCGCAGGACCCGAGCCGTCCGGCGTCGCTCTCCGTTTCCGGCGAGGGCCGCGTCTTCCTCCAGGTGCCCGGCAATCAACCCGCCGAACTCACCGTCTCGCTCGAGACCCGCGAACTCGCCCGTCAGCTCAACTCCGCCTTGAACGGCCCCGCGTCGGTGCGCGCATTTTCGCCGTCACCCGCCGGCACGCTTGCGGCTTTCGCGAGGTAGGTCGCCTCGCGGTAGTCTTCCCGCGCGCCGCGGTCGGGACGACGATGCTGGAAACGCGGAATCGGTTTTTGACGGGTGCGCGAGGTGTGGAGTGGAAATGCGCGCCGCTGCGCGTTATGCCAAAGGTCATCATGCTCGTGCTCCGCTGGCTCGCCCTCTTCGCGCTCACACTCTCTCCGGCGGCCGCGGCGAGGCAGCCCCACGGTGCGCCGCCCGAACCCGTGCGCGAATTCCGCGCGGTGTGGGTGGCCTCGGTGGGAAACATCGACTGGCCGTCGCGGGCAGGGCTCACCGCAAACGATCAGCAGGCCGAGTTTCGCGCGATCCTTGAGAGCGCGGTGGGGTTGAAGCTCAATGCCGTGGTGCTGCAGGTCCGCCCGTCGTGCGACGCACTCTACGAGTCGAAGATCGACCCGTGGTCGCCCTTCCTCACCGGCACGATGGGCCGCTCGCCCGAGTACGATCCGCTCGCCTTTGCGATCTCGGAGGCGCACGCGCGCGGGATCGAACTGCACGCGTGGTTCAACCCCTACCGCGCGCTGACCGCGTCGAGCGGCGAAGTGTCCGGCGGCCACGTGACCAAGGTGCATCCGGAGTGGGTGCGGCGCTACGGCGGCATGGCCTGGCTCGACCCCGGCGAGCCGAAAGTGCGCGAGTACGCGCTCAGCGTGATCCTCGACGTCGTCCGCCGTTACGACGTGGATGGCGTGCAGATCGACGACTATTTTTACCCCTATCCCACGCCGGCGAAAACACCCTTTCCCGATGACGCCACCTATCGCTCGTATCGCGACCAGGGCGGCAAGCTGGAGCGCGATAATTGGAGGCGCGACAACAACAACCAACTCGTGCAGCAGCTCTACTCACGGGTGAAGGAGGCGAAGCGTTCGGTAAAAGTGGGCATCAGCCCCTTTGGCATCTGGCGACCGCGCGTTCCCGAATCGATCGAGGCGGGCCTCGACGCCTACGGGCAGCTCTACGCGGACTCGCGGAAGTGGCTGCAAGAAGGCTGGTGCGACTACTTCGCACCGCAACTCTACTGGGCCATCACACCTCGCAAGCAAAGTTTCCCTGTGCTCCTCGACTGGTGGCTGGAGCAGAACCTCAAAGGGCGGCACCTGTGGCCGGGGATCGCCACCGAGCGGGTGGGGCCCGCGCGACCGCCACAGGAGATCGTGAATCAGATCGCGCTGACGCGAAACCACGACGGTTCGCCCGGGCACATCCACTGGAACAACAAGGCGCTGCTCGCGAACAAAGGAAAGATTGTGGCCCTGCTGCGCGGGGAGACCTACCAGCAGTTTGCGATGGTGCCGGAGTCGCCGTGGCTCGGCGCGCCGACGGCTCCCGAGCAGCCGACGATCGAGGTCGAAAAGGAACGGCTGGTGTGGCGTTTGCCGAGCGGCGAGGTGCCGCGGTGGTGGCTGTTTCAAGCGCGGAAGCGTGGCACTTGGGCGTCGCAACTGGTGCCCGGCACGCGGAGTGCCGGGCCGCTGCTGTCCGCGGATGCGATCGCGCTCCGAGCGGTGGACGCCGCGGGTAAGCTGGGGGAGGCGGTGGTCCTCGAATTGCGCTAGCATCTTCTGCCAATGGCCCGTCTTCATCTCCATCTCTCCGCGCACGAGGAGCCGTGCAACTACCTCGAAGGCCTCGTGGCGACGATGGAATACCGGGTGATGACGCACGTCACGCCGCAGGAGCAGGAGGCGCTGCTGGAGCGCGGCTGGCGGCGCTTCGGGGCGCAGTATTTTCGCCCGGTCTGCGGCGCGTGCTCCGAGTGTGTGTCACTGCGGATTCCGGTCGCCACGTTCTGCCACAGCAAGAGCCAGCGCCGCGCGTGGCGGAAGTGCGCGGGATTGCGTGTGACCGTCCGCACGCCGGTGGCGGATGAAGAGCGGCTGGCGCTTTATCGCGCCTGGCACTCGCATCGCGAACAGACGCGCGGCTGGCCATCCTCGCCGATGGATCTGGAGGAATACGGCCGCGTCTTCTGCCTCGTGCACGAAGGGGCGCGGGAGTTCGACTACTACCTCGGCGACCGACTGGTCGCCGTGGGCTTCGTGGACGAGACGCCGCGTGCGCTCAGTTCGATCTATTTTTTCTACCACCCGGATGTCGCGGATCTGTCGCTCGGCGTGGCGAGTGTGCTCTTCGAGGTGGAGTGGGCGAAGAAGCGGCAGCGCCCGCACGTTTATCTCGGCTACCGGATCGCGCACTGCCCTTCGACGGCCTACAAGTCGCAGTATGCGCCGCACGAGTTGCTGCGCGGGCGGCCGGAGCTGACCGAGCCGGCGGTGTGGCGCGGCGAGGGAAAGTGATGGGCGGTCGGTGAAAAGGCGGCACGGGAGCGCTGGTGCCGTCGTTTTTTTTGGCTGTCCATTTCTGAACCGCCGCGCTTTCCGTCCGCTGATCGATGACGCCTTCCTATTCCAGCCCCTCTCTGGCAGCCTGAGGCAAATCCTCCACCCATGCCACGAGACGAAGCGTATCAGCTAGCCGAGAAAAAGATCGAAGAAGCGCGGCGGTCGGGGGCGAAGGAACTCGATCTCAGCGGGCGTTACGATGGGAAAGACAAAGACAAACTCACCGAACTGCCGGAGTCGCTGGGCCAGCTCACGCAGTTGCAGACGCTGAATCTCTCCGGCAACCGACTGACGGCGCTGCCGGAGTCGCTGGGCCAGCTCACGCAGCTGCAGTCGCTGCACCTGTCCAACAACCAACTGGCGGCGCTGCCGGAGTGGCTGGGCCAGCTCACGCAGTTGCAGACGCTGAGTCTCTCCGGCAACCAACTGACGGCGCTGCCGGAGTGGCTGGGCCAGCTCACGCAGTTGCAGACGCTGGACCTCTCCAGCAATCAACTGACGGCGCTGCCGGAGTGGCTGGGCGAACTCAGCGAACTCATTTGGCTCGACCTTCGCGGAAACCGGTTGAGTTGTTTGCCAAAAGTAAGATTAAAATGGAAGAGCCTTACGGCACTTTTCATCGGCGGAGTAGGCATTGGCAATCCGATCGCTAAACTTCCGGAGTGGATCGGGTTTCTGTCACAGTTGAAAGTTCTAGGTCTGGCGAATTGTGAACTTGTGACGTTACCCGACTCAATTGGCAATCTCACGGCCCTGACAGAACTATGGTTAAACAATAATCGACTGCGTGGTTTGCCGAACACTCTGGCGCAATTGACCCTTCTCAGGGATCTATCTTTAAGTGATAACCCGCTAAACCCCGAACTGGCGGCCGCCCAAGGAAAAGGCTTCGACGCCGTCAAACGCTACCTTCGCGAAATGGCGAAGGGTGGGCGGAACCGCTACGAAGCAAAACTTTTGATCCTGGGCGATGGCAATGAAGGCAAGACGTGCGTCTCGCGTGCGCTACGCGGTTTGCCATTCCGGGTGCAAAAGACAACGCGCGGAGTGGACGTGGTGCAGTGGACGTTTCCCCATCCCAACGATGGCGAGAATCGTGAGAAGGAAATCACACTGAACATCTGGGACTTCGAAGGTCAGGAAATCACGCACCAGACCCATCAATTCTTCCTCACGTCGCAGGCGCTTTACCTTCTCGTCTTCAAATGCCGCGATCAGTTTCTCATGGACCGCGCCGAATACTGGCTGGATACGATTCGTGCTCGGGCTCCCCAAGCGAAAGTCGTGATGGTGATGAGCCAGTGCGAGGAACGCTCGCCGCACATCCCGCTGGACCGGATCGAAGAGCAATACGGCGGCATGCTGGCGAAGGAATGGTTCTTCGCCGTCGGCTGCGAAAACGGGAAAAACATCGACAAGCTGCAAACCTTTCTGCGCCGCTCGGCCGCGGACCTGCCCTTCATGGGAGAACGCTGGCCTGAGACTTACGAAAGGGCGGAGACCGAAATTAAAGCGAAGGCGAAGAAGAACACCTCGCACATCACTCGCGCAAGGCTGAATGGCATCCTGAAAAAAGCGGGAGTGAACGAGGACAACTACGATGGTGCAGCCGGATCCATGGCACGCATCGGGGCAATTACACAGTTCTCTGACTCCACCGATCTAATGGACTTCGTGGTGCTGAAACCACAGTGGCTGACCAAAGCGGTCAGCAAGGTGATGGAAGATGGGAAGCTTTCCGAAGACAAGGGCGAGATCGCACTGAAACGGATGGAGGCAATCTGGAGCAAATCGAGCTATCCCGGCATGTTCTCCACCTTTCACAACTGCATGAAGGAATTTGAGCTGTGCTATGACCTCGAAGGCCTCAACGAAAGCTGTCTCGTTCCGCTTCGCTTCGGATATGTCGCACCGACGATTCCATGGACGCCGGCGCTCGAGCTCAAGGAGCGGCGCATGGAATACAAGCTGAACGTCCGTCCGCCGATGGGGATCATGAGCCGGTTCATCGTGAAGACGCATCACATGATCGTAAGGACGCTGGAGCACCCGAAGGGAATTTATTGGCACAATGGCGTCTTTCTGCGGACGAACAGCCCGTGGCTTAGCGAAGCATTGTGTCAGTTTCTGCCGGACGAACGGATTTTTCGGGTGCGGGTGCGAGCGGCGTTTCCGCAGAATATGTGCGAGCAGATTCATGCCTATATTGAGGCTGTCTTCTCGTTTTTCGGTGGGTTGTCCGCCGAGCGTTCCTACGGGTGCATCAAGGTGGATGAGGCCACCGGCGCCGAATCGCAGTGCAAAGGTCTGCACACCGAGAAGCGAATCTACACGGCAATCTCGAAGGAGCGGGAGATGGTCGATTGCGAGTTCGAAGACCACGAGGTCGATCCGCGCCTGCTGGTTTCGGGGATCAGCAGCTTCGGCGGGTTCGTTGAGGAACGACTTCGGCTGATCGTGAGAGAGGAAGTGAAGTCAACGACGCCGGAATGGGCAGAGCCCTTTTTGCGCGGGATCGGAGCGTTGCTCGACTGGGCGGAGCAAAACAGCGACAAACTCGAGGAACTCCTGCACGGCCAGGCTGCACTTGCAGAGGAATTCAAACAGGAGGCCGAGCTAAAGCTGCACGAGTATCTCGGCGCTCTTAGCTTGATGCTTGATGATCGCGATCACACTGCGGCGCCGGGACTGATTTCCATCATGACGAAGGACCTTAGTCCGTGGAGCCCGGTCAACTTCTTCAAGAAGACCTACATCCTGACGCCTTACTGTGAGTGCGAGGGAAATATTCACGCGTGCGAGGACGGAAACGTTGAGTTCACGAAGGACAAGATGTGGTGGAAGAAGACTGCTCCGTGGCTCGCGCGAGGAACAAAGCTCCTCGCAGCGGGGCTGCAATTGGCCTTCGCCGGGATGCCACTGGCCTTGGGAGCAGAAGTGGCGAAATCGGTCGAAGCGCAGGTTAAGCTAATGGACGCACTAACCAAACAACTCGAATTAGAGGCTCCGGAAGAAGAGTCTGACGATGGCTCTGGGGAATTGATCCGCAGCGGTGTAGGAAAAGATTTGCGTGGTAAGAATGGGGAAACGGCACTGATGCGAGCGTCGCTCGCGAGGTTTCTGGAGGAAACCGCGCCGGACAACTATCGCGCTCGGAAATGGGGTTCGCTGCGGCGGATTAAGATGAGCGATAACTCCCACCGCTGGCTATGCGAGACTTGTGCGGCGCGTAACCGTTGAGCGCGCGGTCGGCTTCGGCGCGGGGCAAATGGGGTCATGGTGCAACTCTTGACAGAGGGGCTGAGTCGGAGAATGCTGCTGCCCATGGCGCGGAGCATTCGCATTCAATATCCTGGAGCGTTCTACCATGTGATGGCGCGGGGAAACCGGCGGGAGGCGATCTTTCTGGACGACGATGACCGGAGGTTTTTTCTGAAAGCGGTCGGTGAGGCCTGTGCGATGACCGGGTGGCGGGTGCATGCGTGGGTGCTGATGAGCAACCACTACCACCTGCTGGTGGAAACGCCGTCGGCAAACCTGGTGGACGGGATGCAATGGCTGCAGACCACGTTTACCCGGCGCTTCAACGTGCGGCATCGGAAATTGGGCCGGCTCTTTGGCGATCGTTACAAGGCCGTGCTGACGGAAGGTGGGAGCGGCTACTACTACGAGACGCTACTGGATTACCTGCACCTGAACCCGGTGCGAGCGGGGCTGATTCGCCCCAAGCTGGGTCAGAGCGTGCGGGATTACCCCTGGAGCAGCGTGGCGGGTGGATACGCGCTGCCCGCCCGACGGCGGGCTCCGTGGTTTGCCGCGGAGGCGGGCCTGGCAGCATTTGACTGTGCGGATACGGCGTCGGGGCGGCAGCGGTTTGTCGCCCGGTTGGACGCTCGGGCAATGGACGAAGGGGCGAGGCGGGCGGGGGTGACTGCGGTGGAACCAGGGAGTGATGCGCGCAGCAGCCATCTGCGGCGGGGTTGGTATTGGGGGACTCAGGCTTTTGCGGAGAAGATGTTGGAGCTGGCGAAAGGTGAATTGCGCCAACCCAAGGGCCGGGCCTACCGGTCCGGCGGGGTGCGACGGACCCACGATCAGCGGCAGGCGGAACGCTGGGTCGCAGAGGGACTGGTCGCGGCCGATCTGCGTGCGGACGAGTTGGCGGGATTGCCCGGAAGCGACCCGCGAAAGGTCGCCCTGGCGCGCCTGATCTGGCGGAAAACGACGGTGTCGCAACAATGGATCGCGGACCGTCTCCAGATGCGCAGCCCGGCCAATGTCAGCCAGCAGATTCGCCGCGCCGCGGTGGAGAAGTCGACCCTCCCCAGGGCCCTCCGCGCCTTTCTACAGGCTAGCGAACAGTGACCCAGCCGGACCTATGCAGTAGGCGTAGATCGCGTCGGAGAGAAGGGGAGCACCCGCGCCCTCGCGGGTCAGATTCCAGCGCCCGCGCCGAATACCGATCGGGATACGTCACGATACGGTGAGTCTTTTCTCCCGGTGATTGATCGGCGGGGGCGCCGATCGGAACACGCGGGGGCGTGTGTGCTCCCCTCTTCCACTGCATTGTTCCGGCTCAGGATGACGGCGCAGGCCCGATACTTCTCGCTACAGCACCGCGAGGGCGGCTTTCACGGCGTCGAAATCGGGGAGGTCCTTGGGCGTGGGGGTCTGCTCGGCGTATTGGATCACGCCGTTGCCATCGACGACGAAGGCGGCGCGGGCGGAGCTGTCGCCGATGCCGGCGAGGCCTTTGAAGAGCACGTCGTAGGCGTTGGTGGCTTCCTTGTTCAGATCGCTGACGAGGGTGACTTCGATTTTCTCCTTCTGCGCCCAGGCTTCCTGCGCGAAGGGGCTGTCGATGCTGATGCCGATGACTTCAGCACCGAGCGTGGCGTAGTCGGTGAGGCCTTGGGAGATGCTGCAAAATTCGCTGGTGCAGACGCCGGTGAAGGCGAGCGGGAAGAAGAGGATGACGGTGGGCTTGCCGGGGACGGGCAGGGTGACATCGACGAGGTCGGCGCCTTTTTTTGATTTGAGGGTGAAGGAGGGGGCTTTGGTTCCGACGGTGAGTGGCATGGTGATTGAAGATTTCAGATTTAGGATTTCAGATTGGAGGACGGTGTTACGTTCCCAGCGCCGCGCACTCAATCTGAAATCTGCAATCTTCAATCTGAAATGACCGACGCCGTTTGGTGGACGCTCACTTTACTCCTGATGCTGGTGGGCCTGGTCGGCACGGTGGTGCCGCTGCTGCCGGGGACGACGGTCATCCTGGCGGCGGCGGTGATGCATCACTATGCGCTGGGACCGGCGAAGAGTGTGGGCTGGTGGACGCTGGGCGGAATGTTGGCGCTGGCGATCTGTTCGTACGTTGTGGACTTCGTGAGCGGCGCGCTCGGGGCGAAGAAATTCGGTGCGACGAAGTGGGGCGCGATCGGTGGGATCCTCGGAGCGATTGTGGGAATTTTCTTCGGGCTGCCGGGGATCTTTCTGGGGCCGTTGATCGGGGTGCTCGCGGGGGAATTGCTGGGCGGAAAGGGGATCGTGCCGGCGGGATGGTCGACGTGGGGAACCCTGCTCGGGACGACGGCCGGGATGGTGGGCAAGCTGATGATCGCGGCGGCGATGATCGGGTGGTTTCTGCTCGTGGCGCTCTGGAAGTGACTCGACAGCGGCAGTGCGGCGCGCTGTGCTCGGCGTCCCAAATTTATGAGCTCTGACCTTTTCTCCCTCACGAATGAAGTAGCCGTCGTCATCGGTGCCACCGGAGTGCTCGGGGGGGCGCTGGCGGATGGTCTCGCCAGTGCCGGTGCGCGCGTGGCGGTGCTCGGTCGCAGTGCCGAACGCGGCGAAGCGCGGGTGAAGGCGATTCAGGATGCGGGCGGGACGGCGGCTTTTTTCTCGGCGGACGCGATGGACCGGGCGTCGGTCGCGGCGGCGCATCAGGCGCTGTCGGCGAAGCTTGGGGCGCCGACGATTCTGGTGAACGCGGCGGGGGGCAATGATCCGAAGGTGACGGTGACGGCGGAGCGGCCGTTCGAGGCGATCGAACTCGACGACTGGAGGGCGAATTTCGACCTGAACCTCGTCGGTGGCGTGCTGCTCCCTTGTCAGGAATTCGGTCCGGCGATGTGCGCGCGCGGGCGTGGGTCGATCATCAATATCGCGAGCGTGTCGGCGCATCTGCCGCTCTCGCGCGTTGTGGCTTACAGCGCGAGCAAGGCGGCGGTGATTTCGCTGACGAAGTTTCTGGCGCGCGAGTGGGCGACGAAGGGGGTGCGGGTGAATACGCTGACGCCCGGATTTTTTCCCGCGGAGCAAAATCGCAAGCTGCTCTTTAACGATGACGGGACGCCGACCGCGCGCACGCAGGCGATCTGGGGACACACGCCGATGCAGCGCTTTGGCAAGAGCGAGGAACTGATCGGCGCGGCGGTGTTTCTCGCGGCGCACAAGGCGAGCAGCTTCGTCACGGGCATCGATGTCTGTGTGGATGGCGGTTACCTGAGCCAGACGATCTAGCTTTCCCGGCCGAGTCGCGGTTAGTTTCCCGCCATGCCCAAGCTCTCCCAGACCGCCGCCGACGGCACGTTTCTCGGCACCGATGAAGTCCGCGCGCTGATCGCGCAAGCCTGCCCGGCGAAGGATTACAAGGACCAGCGCATCCTGCTCATCGTGCCGGATGCGACGCGGACGTGTCCGCTCGGGATGTTGTTCGCGGGGATGTTCGATCAGGTGGGCGCGGTGACGAAGGCGTTCGACGTGATGATCGCGCTCGGCACGCATCAGCCGATGAGCGAGGAGGCGATCTGCGAGCGGCTGGAGATCACGACGGAGGAGCGGCGCGGGAAGTACGCCGGCGTGCGCTTTCACAACCACGAATGGGACAACCCCGCCGCACTGCGCGAGATCGGGAAGCTGACCTTGGAGGACACGCGGGCGCTCACGGACGGGCTCTTCGAACTCGAGGTGCCGGTGCGGGTGAATGCGCGCGTCTACGACTACGATCAGCTTGTGATCATGGGCCCGGTGTTCCCGCACGAGGTCGTGGGATTTTCCGGCGGAAACAAATACCTCTTCCCCGGCGTGAGCGGCCCCGAGGTGCTGAACTTTTTCCACTGGCTCGGCGCGGTGGTCACGAATCCGATGATCATCGGCAACAAGTGGACGCCTGTGCGCCGCGTGGTGGATCGCATCGGCGGAATGGTGAGCGTGCCCAAGCTGTGCATGTGCATGGTGGTGGAGAAGGCGAAGCTTGCGGGGCTTTTCATCGGCACGCCGGAGGGCGCCTGGGATGAAGCGAGCGAACTCTCGAAGAAGCTGCACATCGCCTACAAAGACCGCCCCTTCCACACCGTGCTGAGCTGCGCACCGCCGATGTACGATGAGCTGTGGGTGGGTGGAAAGTGCATGTATAAACTGGAGCCGGTGGTCGCGGATGGCGGCGAGCTGATCATCTACGCGCCGCACATTCACGAGATCAGCGTGACGCACGGCGAGCTGATCCGCTCGATCGGCTATCACTGCCGCGATTACTTCCTGAAGCAGTGGGACAAATTCAAGGATATCGCCTGGGGCACGATCGCCCATAGCACGCATGTGCGGGGCATTGGCACATTTGAGGATGGCGTGGAAAAGTGCCGCGTGCAGGTGACGCTGGCGACCGGGATTCCCGAGGCGATCTGTCGGGAGATCAATCTCGGCTATCGCGATCCTGCGACGATCAATCCCGCCGACTACGCAAACCGAGAAGAGGAAGGAATCCTCTACGTTCCGAAGGCGGGTGAGATGCTCTATCATCTCAAGCAGCGGCCGGAGTGGGCGCGGGAAATGTAAGAGGATGGAGCGGAAAGCGAGAGCCGCTGTCATCCCGAGCGGAATGGAGGGAGCCTAAGCGACCAGAATGAAGTCGAGGGACCTCGGATGGCCGGGAACTGCACGATCTCCCGAAGGCGGAGGTCCCTCGGCTCCGTTACACTCCGCTCGGGATGACAGGGCTTTTTGAGATTCGGGACACTCTCCAAGGGAGTTCCGCGGGTTCGATCAGGGTTTTCCCGTGCAATTTTGCGGGTGAAAGCAGTCGGAACAAACGAGTGGCCCGACGTGTGCTTTTAGAGGGTTCCGCATGACCGCCATCCCCAAACTCAAGAAGAAAGTCCTCTTTGTAGACGACGAAAGCATGTTGCTGGAACTCTACCGCCTCGCATTTGAAGAAGAAGGCAACGAGTGGGACATCAACTTTGCGCCCTGTGGCAAGGATGCGCTTTCTCTCATGCAGGAGGCCCCGGTCGATGTGCTCGTCAGCGACATGCGGATGCCTGGAATGAGTGGCGCAGAACTCGTGCAGGAGGTCGTGAAGCTTTACCCCCGCACCTCGCGGCTCATCATGTCGGGGTACGCGGACTCCGAACAGATCGCGCTGTGTCTCGGCGCGACGCATCAGTTCATCGCGAAACCTTTCGAACTCAGCCTCCTCCGGGGCACGATCAGGCGGGTGTGTGCGCTCGACGAGTGCCTGCTCGATGAGCGGCTCAAGAGCCTCGTCGCCCAATTGCGCAGCCTGCCGAGTCTGCCGACGCTCTACTTCCGGATCATGGAAGCGCTCGCCTCGCCCGACACCTCGCTCGAACAGATCGGCGGGATCATCGCGAGCGACCCAAGCATGACGGCAAAGATCCTCCAACTCGTAAACTCCGCGTTTTTCGGCATCGCTCGCCGCATCTCGAATCCGGTCGAAGCCGTCCAGTTCCTGGGAGTCGGCCGCGTCCGCTCGCTGGTCCTCTCCCTTCACGTTTTCTCCTGTTTCGATCAGGCGCATCTGAAAAATTTCTCCATCGACGCGGTCTGGAAGCACAGCATGTCTACGGCGCTGGTCGCGCAGAAGATCGGTCGCTCGCAGAAGATGGATCGTAGCGCGATCGACGAAACCTATGTCGCCGGAATGCTGCACGACATCGGCAAGGTGCTGCTCGCGGCGAGTCTTCCGGATCTTTACTCGAAGGCGGTGGAACTCTCGGCGGCTGAGAAGATGCCGCTCGCGGATGCCGAGCGGGAAATCTTCGGCGTCTCCCATGCACAGGTGGGCGCCTACCTTCTCGGTTTGTGGGGACTCCCGATCACCATCGTGGAGGCCGTCGCGTTTCACCACGATCCTTCCGAAGCCGCGGCGAAGTCCTTCACGCCGCTGACGGCTGTCCATGTGGCCACCGTCCTCGAGCGCCGGATTCGTGGCCTGTCCACGACCGCGCAAGACCTCGCGATCGACACCGAGTATCTGGCCGAAATCGGACTCGACGATCGGATTGACGACTGGACCGAAGTCGCCGAGGAGACGCTCAGCGAGCAGGCCTGAGGAACGGGCGCTGCGGGCGCCGCTGCGGAGTTGTCGGTCATACCAGGCGCGGCGCTGAAGGCGATCAGCGCGCCGCCGCTATTCGCCTCGCGGCCGGAAGACGAGAAATTCCTCGCACCGCTGGGGCACTCCTGTAATCTGGCCGCCCCTCGAACCTCACTATCCATGGAACCGAAAGCTGACATCGCGCTCATTGGTCTGGCCGTCATGGGCCAGAACCTGATTTTGAACATGAACGATCACGGATTTACCGTGGTCGCCTACAACCGAACCACCTCCAAGGTGGACGACTTCATCGCCAATGAAGCGAAGGGCACCAACGTCATCGGCGCGCATTCCATCGAGGAAATGGTGAAGCTTCTGAAGCGCCCGCGTCGGATCATGCTCATGGTGAAGGCGGGAAAAGCGGTCGACGAATTCATCGACCAGATCATCCCCTTCCTCGAACCCGGCGACATCATCATCGACGGCGGTAATTCGCTCTTCGACGACACGTCGCGCCGCGTGAAATACGTCGAGAGCAAAGGGCTGCTCTACATCGGCACCGGGGTCTCCGGCGGTGAAGAAGGCGCCCGCCACGGCCCTTCGATCATGCCCGGCGGTTCGCCCGCCGCGTGGCCGCATGTGAAGGACATCTTCCAATCGATCGCCGCCAAGGTTGGCGACGGTTCACCGTGCTGCGACTGGGTGGGTGAAGGCGGCGCCGGCCACTATGTGAAAATGGTGCACAACGGCATCGAGTACGGCGACATGCAGCTCATCTGCGAAGCCTACCAGCTCATGAAGGACGGCCTCGGGATCACGCCCGACGAGCAGAGCGCCATCTTCGCCGATTGGAACAAGGGAGAACTCGATTCCTATCTCGTCGAGATCACCCGCGACATCCTCGCCAAGAAGGATGAGGACGGCGCGCCGCTCGTGGAGAAGATCCTCGACACCGCCGGACAGAAGGGCACGGGCAAGTGGACGGTCATTTCATCGGCCGACCTCGGCATTCCCATCACGCTCATGGCCGAGGCGGTCTACTCGCGCTGCGTTTCCGCAATGAAAGACCAGCGGGTCGAAGCATCGAAAGTCCTCAACGCTCCCGACGCGAAGATCTCCGGCGACCGCGCGAAATTCGTCGACGACCTTCGCCAGGGGCTCTTCGCCTCGAAAATCGTCAGCTATGCGCAGGGCTACATGCTGATGCGTGCGGCGGCCGAGCAGAATGGCTGGCACCTGAACTATGGCGGCATCGCGCTCATGTGGCGCGGCGGCTGCATCATTCGCAGCGCCTTCCTCGGCGACATCAAGAAAGCCTTCGAGACGAACCCGAACCTCACGAACCTGCTCCTCGATCCGTTTTTCACGAATGCGATCAACGCCGCCCAACCCGCGTGGCGCCGCGTGCTCAGCACTGCGATCGAGAAGGGCATCCCGATGCCCGCGTTCAGCACGGCGCTCGCCTTCTTCGATGGCTACCGCAGCGCTCGCCTGCCGGCGAATCTGCTCCAGGCGCAGCGCGACTACTTCGGCGCACACACCTACGAGCGCGTGGACAAGAAGCGGGGCGAGTTCTTCCACACGAACTGGACCGGCCGCGGCGGTAATACGTCTTCCAGCACCTACTCGGTGTAGGGCACGACCCTTCGATCAAATAGAAAAGGGCGCGGAGTGATCCGCGCCCTTTTCGTGTAACAACCCAGAACCAACCAACGCTAGAAAGTAGTGGCCGGGACCGAACCCCGGAACGCCACGGCGGGCGTGAAGTCGGTGGCCTTGCGGAGTGAGCTGTCGAGAAGTCGCGAGGCGTCGAGTGCCGCCCGGCCAAGTTCGGTGTTGCGGCCGAGTTCGTTCACGAGATCGGAGAGCATCGTGAGCGCCTCGGGGCGGTTCGTCTCCGAGAGCGCCTGGACGGCCGTGAGTCGGAAGATCGCCGTGGTGCGCTTTTCGCGCGCCCATTTTGGCAGCATTTCGAGCGCGATCTCGGGGTAAAAACGGGCGATCCCGTAGAGCGCGTAGTGCCGGGTCGCGAGATCACCCTCGAGAAGCTGCGTCTTCCAAAACGACCACTCATTCTGGTTGGCGATCCCGTAGTAATGCATGGCCACAGCCCGGCAGGCCGGGTCGATCATCGCTTCGATCTTGAGCTGGGGATCGATGGTGAGCGCCACGTCGCGGTCGCGGACGCCGATTTCCCTCAAAGCCCCGAGCGCGGCGAGAACGTCGGGTGTCTCGACTCGGAACGGCGTGGTGTCGAAGCGCGACGGGAGATCGGATCCGGCCGCCGTGAATTTGCAGATCGAACTCAGCGGGAGGTTTTCGAGCTGGGCGAGGATCGCGGTCTGGAGCGCGCCGGTGCTCAGCTCGGGATGATCCTGAGCATAGGTGAGCAGCAGGTCGATTTTCGGGACCGTGCGGGTGGAAAGCTGATAGCTGCTCGGAGCGACGCGATTTGTGGAACGGAGCCCGGCGCATGGGATGGCGAGCATGCCGGTCTGGCCGGGGGCGAGCGTGAGTTGAACGTTCCGGGTGGCGACGACGGAGTTGCGCCCGCTGGCGAAGACCTGACCGAAGGACGCTCGGACGACGAACGGTGCCGCGCCGGGATTGGAAAGTTCGGCCTGGAGCTGATCGCGCCCATTCCCCGAGAAGTCCGCCTTGATCAGGCCACGTTCGACGGCGGAGCGCATTTCGACCGAGCCGTCGGCCGCGACGAGGGATGCGGGTGGCGCGACTGGAATCACCGGGGACGCCGCCGGCGCTGCCTTTTGAGCCACCACGACGACCGGCGCGGCGACCGGCACGGGTTTGGCGCTCGACCGGCCGGCAAACCAGCTCGCGACCGCGACGAGCGGCAGCATCACGAGCCCGGCGACCATCCGCTTGTTGACGGGGCGAGTGGGTTCGCGAAAAGCCGAGGTGTGGTAGGTAATGACCTCTGGCCGGAGGACGATCGTTTTCATGCAACCCTCTGCCAAAGCAGTGATCCTGCCACGGCGGAGAATTTCTTGAGCCGCAGCGACCGCGCGGCGAATCTGCCCGGCATGCCCGGATACTCCGCCCTCATCGACCGCATTCTTCGCGCCGAACGAATCCTCGAAAAACTGACCCCGGGTGAACCGCTCGATCGCGACCTCGCCCGCCAGATCCGCGAGGCGGATGACGCCACGCTGGCGGGCGGGAGTCGTCTCGGTCGGCCCGCGCATTTTTCGCTAGTCCGCGGTGGCCTGCTCTATGCCGTGGACGATCTCCATCCGGCGCATGCCATCTTTCAGGAGGCGCACAGCGATCTGGGAGCCTACTGGCATGGAATGATGCACCGCCGCGAAGGCGACTTTGACAATGCGCGTTATTGGTTTCGGCGGGCGGGCGCCCAGCCATTTTTTGCCGCGCTCCACGGGGCAGCCGCCGCGGCTTCCGCAGACATGGCCCGGCAGGCGAACTGGGATCCCTACCTTTTCACGGGGCAGTGCGAACAGGCACGTTTCGGCGCGGAGGAGTTGCTGCCCGAGATGCGGGCGCTCCAGCGGGCGGAGTTCGCCGCGATCTTCGACTACTGCTGGCGGCAGGCGCTCGCGCCGGACCGGGCCAGCTAGCGACCAGAATGTAGAATTCGTCTATCGTTGCCAGCCATGTCCGCCACCCGCTTCACGTTAATCGTCCCCGAGCGCGGCTCCGTCGCGGTGCTGGCGCGCGTGGCCAGCTTCGTCTTTGCCCTCGGCTTGCTCGCGCTTCTCGCGTTCGCCGCGTTCTACTTTCTCGATTACCACTGGACGTGGGCGCCAACGTGGGGCTACCGCACGCTTTTCTGGAAAGGGTGGCTCGCCACGCTCGGCATCTCGGCGCTCGCCATCCCGCTCAGCGTTTTGCTCGGCCTCATCTTCGCGCTCGCCCGCCGGTCGCCACTGCTTCCGCTCCGCGATTTCGCGCGCATCTTCGTCGAGTTCACCCGCGGCACTCCGCTGCTCGTGCAGATTTATTTCTACTGGTACATCTTCGGGCAGCAGCTCTCTCGCGATTACCGCTTCCTCGCCGGCGCGCTGATCCTTGCGACCTTCAGCGGCGCCTACATCAGCGAATTGATCCGCGCCGGGATCGAGAGCGTGGGCAAGTCGCAGCTCGAAAGCGCGCGGGCGATCGGCCTCACCACCGTCCAGACTTATCGCTACGTCATCTTCCCGCAAGCGATCCGCCAGATCCTGCCGCCGCTCGCGGGACAGTGCGCGTCGATCATCAAGGACTCGTCGCTGCTCTCCGTGCTCGGGCTCGGCGAATTCACGCAGGCCGCGGGCGAGGTCACGTCATTCACCTTCGCCGCCTTCGAGGCCTATCTCCCCGTCGCGCTCGGCTACCTCGTGCTCACGCTGCCGATCTCGCTTTGGACGCAATCGCTGGAACGCCGGGCGCGTTTTGAAACATGAAACTCGCGTTCCAGAACATCGCGAAATCCTTTGGTGAACACCGCGTCCTCGACGGCATTACGGCGGACTTCGGCGATCTCCGCAGCCTCGCCCTGATCGGCCCAAGCGGCGGCGGAAAATCCACGCTGCTCCGCGTCATCGCCGGACTCGAAACGCCCGACGCCGGCGGCGTGGTCCTGAACGGAACGCCGATCGACTTCCGCGCCGCCGCGCTGCGCGAGCATCGCCGCCACCTCGGCGTCGTCTTCCAATCCTTCAATCTCTTCCCTCACCTCACCGCGCTCGCGAACATCACCCTCGCGTTGGAAAAAGTGCACGGCATGACGCCCGACGCCGCGCGCGAACTTGCGCGACAATCGCTCGCCCGCTTCGGCCTCGCCGACCACGGGCACAAGCGCCCCGCCGAACTCAGCGGCGGCCAGAAACAGCGCGTCGCCATCGCCCGCGCCATCGCGATCAAGCCGCGCATCCTGCTCTTCGATGAACCGACGAGCGCGCTCGATCCCGAGATGACCGCCGAGGTGCTCGATGCCATCGATGAGTTGAAAAATGAGGGCCGCGATTTTGTCCTCGTGACCCACGAAATGGGCTTCGCCCGCCACGTCGCCGACCGCGTCGCCTTCCTCGCAGCCGGCCGGATCGTCGAGCACGCGCCCGCGGCCGAACTCTTTGCCACGCCGCAGACTCCGGAGTGCCGAGACTTCATCGCGCGCGTATTGAAATACTGACTGCGCCTCTCGGCGGGGCGACCGAATTTCAAGAGGGCATGTCATCCCGAGCGGAGTGTAACGAAGCCGAGGGACCTCGGCCTTCGGAAGGTCGCGCGATTATCCGTCATCCGAGGTCCCTCGACTTCATTCTGGTCGCTCAGGCTCCCTCCATTGCGCTCGGGATGACAGGGCTTGTGTCGGGTCCGGCACACTCCTTCAGAACGCCCCGCCCGGAAAAAACTTTCCGCCCGCGCGCGGCGCTGCGACAAACGCGGCCCTTTCCCATGAACGATCTCGGCATTGCCATCATTGGTTGCGGCGGCGTTTCGCTGCAAAATCACCTCCCCGGCCTCGCGCTTTGTCCCGGCGTGAAACTCACTGCGCTCTGCGACACGAACGCCGCCACGCTCGAAACCGCGCGCTCGCAAACCGGCGTCACGATTACCTCTACCCGCTACGAGGAAGTGGTAACGCGCGACGAAGTGGACGCCGTGATCATCGCCACGCCGAACGTCGCGCACGCCCCGATCGCCCATGCCGCCATCGCCGCAGGCAAGCATGTGCTCTGCGAAAAACCGATCGCCATGGATCACGCCGAGGCGCTCGGCATGGCCGCGGCTGCGGAAGCTGCGGGCGTGCGGCACATGACGGCCTTCACGTATCGTTTCGTCCCGGCGATGCGTTACCTCTCGCATCTCATCGCGCAAGGCGATCTCGGCCAGGCGTATCACTACCGCTCGTGTCGGTTGCAGGATTGGGGACATCGGAATCTCGGCTGGCGGCAGGTGAAGGCGCTCGCTGCGACTGGCGAACTCGGTGACATGCTCTCACACCGCATCGACTTCGCGCAGTTTCTCCTCGGACCCATGAGCCGGCTGGTGGCGAACACAAAACGCCTCATCGATATGCGCGATGGTCACCCGAGCGATCTCGATGACTGGGTCGCGATCCTCGCCGAATTCCGCGGCGGCGCGACCGGCGTGCTGGAGAGTTCCAAGCTCGCGAGCGGCCGCAACGAGAGCTGGCGCAGCCTCGACTGGGTGGAACTGAACGGCAGCGAGGCGACGTTCGAATTCACCACTGGCAAGTGGAACGAACTCCAGCACGGTCGCGCCGGCGGTCCCGGTCTCGCCACCCTTGCCGTGCCGCGCGAATTTTGGACGTGGCCCGGCAGTCCGCGCGATCCAGGCGTCGGCGATCCGCTGGTCACGTTCCGCTACGATCAGGCGTTCGAGTTCATCGACGCGATCCGCAACCAGCGCCCCTGCGTGCCGAGCTTCCACGAAGGCGCGCGCGTCCAGGCGATCATCGACGCCACAATTCGCTCCGCGGAAACCCGCGGCTGGGTCGATCTTCCGAACGAATAATTCTGTATGGATAAAACCGCTGTCATCACCGGGGCCGGATCTGGAGTCGGCGCCGCCGTCGCCAAAGCGCTGGCCAAAGAAGGCTGGCGTGTCGCCCTGCTCGGACGCCGCCGCGAAGTGCTCGAAGCCGTCGCCGCCGAAGCGCTCGGCTCCATCGTCATTCCATGCGATATCGGCGATGCAAACGCCGTCGAGGCCATGGGCATTCAGGTGCTCGCAGAATTCGGCCGTGTGGAAGTGCTCGTCAACGCCGCCGGCACCAACGTCCCGCAGCGCTCGCTCGAAGTGCTTTCCCTTTCCGACTACCACGAGGTGATGAACGCCAACCTCAACGGCGCCTACTACTGCACGCAGGCCTTTCTCCCGCAGATGCGCGCGCGGGGCTCGGGCACAATCATCAACATCGTCTCCGAAGCCGGCAAAGCTGCCTCGCCGAAAGCGGGCCCGAGCTACGTCATCTCGAAGTTCGGCATGGCCGGCCTGACGCAATGCATCAACGCCGAGGAACGTCCGCACGGCATCCGCGCGTGTTCCATTTTTCCGGGCGACATCGACACTCCGATTTTGCAGAAGCGGCCCGCGCCACCCGATGAAGCGGCGCGCGCAAAGATGATGCAGCCCGAAGACATCGCCGCGTGTGTCCTGCTCGCGATCAATCTGCCGCAGCGCGCGGTGATCGAAGACCTGCTCGTCCGCCCGCTCTGAGCGCGCCCTTCTAAAAAACCTGTCATCCTGAGCGAAGCGCCGGTGGGCGGAGGCGGTGCGGCGCGCAGTCGAAGGACCTCTCACTATTTCTTCGGCCGGAGTCGGCGCGGCGCACTCCCGTCCGTGGTGGCAAATTTTGGGAAATAGTTAGAGGTCCTTCGACGGCGTTCCTTCCCGCCTTCGCCCCCAAGGAACTTCGCTCAGGATGACAGCGTTGTTTTTTGGAATGGCGCTGCGCGCCGGAAGGCTGCACCGCTTCACCGCCACTCGTGCCGCGGATATTTCCGCTGCAGTTCCTGCTTCACCTTCGGGTAGCTGTCTTTCCAGAACGTCGCGAGATTCTGCGTGATCTGAATCGGCCGATGATTCGGCGCGAGGATCTGGATCACGACCGGCAGGCGGTTGCCGTCGATGCGGAGTTCACCGCTCACGCCGTATAAATCCTGAATGCGCGTCGCGATCGTCGGCGGCACCTTTTCGTCGTAGGTGATCTTCGCCTTGCGGCCGTTCGGCAGTTCGATCCGCTCTGGCGCGTATTGGTCGATCAGTTCCTGCTGCCCGGCGGAAAGCCACGATTTCACCGTGGGCCAGACCTGTCGTTCCTTGATGTCCTTGTAGCTCGTCGCGCCGTGGCAGATTTGCTCCACGAGCATGTGACGATCTTCCGGGCCGAGCGCGGGCAGCTCAAATTCCGGGTGCCACGCCGCGACTTGATTCAGCCGCACGATCCACTGGTCTACGGCGTTGTCCCAATTCTTGAGCGGACACGTCCCGGCCATCACCTCCTTGGCGAGCAGCGCTGCGGCTTGCTCGTGAGGCACTTTGTCCGTCTGCTCGGAGTGGAGCACGAGATCGTGAAATCGAGTCTGCCGTTTCGCCATCACGCGGCGCAGCGACGAGTCGAAATAAACATCCACCGCCTCGACGAACGCCGTGGGAAACAACTCGCGCAGCCACTCCTCACGGATCGCCGTCGCGAGCGTGAGCAGCGTCTCCACTTCCCCGCGCATCTGCACCTCACGCACTTCGCTGGCGACGAGCAGCGGCGCCTCCACGCGGCTCTCGCGGGCGAGCACGCCCTTGCGACCGTGGACCAGCGCGCAGCGCAGCGTGCCGCGGTCTAGGCGCATGGCGACCATGTCGGGGAATCCGGCGAGCACACAGCGTTGCAGCGCGTCGTCGGCGTCGGGGCGCTGATGCAGGTCGAGCTTTTCGTCCTTCGCGATCTTGAGGAATTGGTCCGCCAGCGCGGCGGCTTCGCGGGCGGCGAGCGCATTGATGCCGAGCGGGCGGCAGGCTTGCGGGTTGAAGTTGCTGCGTTCCGCGAAACGATGGGCGCGCATCATCGTGAAGAAGTCGCTGTCCGTTGTTTCGCCGAGCGATTTCTCGCGATCCTCCTCCATCTGCTTGCCCTCCGCGCGGCGGAGGAGATTGCGCCCCTGAGTCAGTGCCGCGACCAGCGCCACATCCGGGACGCAGCCGTGCTCATGCGCCGCGAGCAACATCCGCGCGTAACGCGGGTGCGCCGGGAAGGCGAGCATCCGGCGGCCGAGCGGCGTGATCCGCGTTCGGCCGGTGGCCGCGGAATCTTCGTCCTTTTCTTCATCTTCATCTTTTTCTCCGCCCAAGGATGAAGACGGAGATGAAGAAAAAGACGAAGAGTCCACCGCGCCGAGATCGACCAGAAGCGATTCCGCGCGCTGCAGCGCTCGCGCATCGGGGGCCTCCAGCCAGCGAAACGCGGCGACATCCTCCACGCCACTCGCTTTCAGTGTCAGCACGACTTCCGCGAGATCGAGCCGCTTCACCTCGGGCAGCTCCTGCGGAGCACGGTCGAGATGTTCGCGCTCGGTCCAGAGCCGCAGGCAGCGGCCCGGCGCGGTGCGGCCTGCGCGGCCGGCGCGCTGGTCGGCGGAGGAGCGCGCGATGCGTTCGACGAGCAGCGTGTTGATTCCGCGATACGGATCAAAACGCGCCATCCGCGCCAGCCCCGCATCGATCACGATCCGCACGCCCTCGATGGTCAGCGAGGTCTCCGCGACGTTTGTGGAGACGATCACCTTCCGTCGATCATACCGCGCGACCGCGGCGTCCTGCTCCGCCACCGGCAGTTCGCCGTGCAGAGGGAGGACGAGGCAATCCTTCCCGGCTTTCGTATGACGAATCGCTTGAATCGTCCGCATGATCTCGTACGCACCGGGCATGAAGACGAGCGCGTCGCCCTCGCCCTCGCGCGCGAGTCGCTCGAACTCGTCGGCCGCTGCGTCCCACACGGGGAAGTCGCCGAGCGGTTTGTCGAGATACTCGATGTCGACCGGGAAGGTGCGCCCGCGCGAGGTCAGGAGGTCGCAAGGGGCGAGATATTTTTGCAGCGCACCGGCGTCGAGCGTGGCGGACATGACGACGATTTTCAGGTCCGGCCGGCGGGTCTCCTGAAGTTCCAGCGCCTGCGCGAGCGTGATGTCGCCATAGAGATGCCGCTCGTGGAATTCATCGAAGACAATCACGCTGATCCCGCGGAGCGCGGAATCATTCAGCATCTGCCGGAGCAGCACACCCTCGGTTACGAAACGGATGCGCGTCTCCGCGGAGGTCACCTTATCGAGGCGGATCTGGTAGCCCACTTCGTCGCCGAGCCGCCCCTTTCGCTCCGAGGCCACCCGCGCCGCGAGCATGCGGGTGGCGAGTCGGCGCGGCTGGAGGACGACGATCTCGCCTTCGCCCGCGACGCCGGCATCGAGCAGGATTTGCGGGACTTGCGTGGACTTGCCCGAGCCGGTCGGTGCCTGGAGCACGAGCCGGGACTGCTGGCAGAGCGCGGCGACGAGCGCGGACTCGAGTTCGTAGATGGGGAGCATGGGGAAATGACCAATGAACAATGGGCAATGACCAATGGCGAGCCGCCGACGGCGGGTTGGGAAGTGGCCAGTCGCCGACGCGATGAAGTTTCAGCGTGTCATCTCCGCCGTCGATTGGTCATTGGTCATTCTCCATTGGTCATTTCCTGATGCTCCTCGCCTTCCACAAACCCTACGGCGTGCTCTCGCAGTTCACGCCCGAACCCGGTTCGCGCTGGCGCACGCTCGCGGACTTTGGATTTCCGCGCGGCGTGTATCCTATCGGCCGGCTCGATGCGGACAGCGAGGGGCTGCTGCTGCTCAGCGACGAAGCCGAACTCAACGCTCGGCTGCTTCATCCGACGCGTGGCCATACGCGCACCTACTGGGCGCAGGTGGAACGCCTTCCGTCGCCGGATGCACTCGCGCAGCTCGCTCGCGGCGTGGTGCTGAGCGGGCGCAAGACCCTGCCGTGCCGCGCGTGGAGGCTCGATCCGCAGCCGACGGTGCCGCCGCGCGATCCGCCGATTCGCTTCCGCAAAAATGTGCCCGATTCGTGGATCGCGCTGGAATTGACCGAAGGGAAAAACCATCAGGTGCGGCGCATGACGGCAGCCGTCGGTCATCCGACGCTGCGGCTCGTGCGGATGAAGATCGGCGCTTTCGCGGTCGACGACCTCGCGCCGGGTCGTTGGTGCGAAGTCGGTGTGGTGGAACGTGCGGCGATCTTCGCGCGTTGAGCCGGTGGGTCGAATTTTGGCTGCGGCTGTCATCCCCGAGGGACCGAACACGCAGGCGTGATTTTCGGGGCGGGATGAACTTTTCAAAAAGTCGGGGTCATCCTGAGCGGAGCGACGCGGGGGCGAAGGCGGGGTGGCGCAGAGTCGAAGGATCTCTCGCTATTGTCCTCAAAGGCGTGCGAAGGAAGAAATGGTGTGAGATCCTTCGACTCCGTTCCCGCCCACCTTCCCACCGGGAACTCCGCTCAGGATGACACGCGATTTTGAGGAGGTTCATTGGCAGCGGAGTGTAACGGAGCCGAGGGACCTCAGCCCTTGGAGGATCATGGATCATTCTGCGATCCGAGGTCCCTCGACTTCATTCTGGTCGCTTAGGCTCCCTCCATTCCGCTCGGGATGACGCGCGCCTTTGAGGTTCCGAACCAACCGAAGAGCGTTTCACTTTCGGCCGATCAGCCGCTGCTTCACCTCGTCGCTTAGAATCGGCGAGCGGGTGATCCAGATTTGCGCGGCGGTGCGGTCGCGGGTGAGCCAGCGACGGGCAGCGCGTTCCACTTCGGAGGTGCGGCTGTTGGCGTCGGAGATCGTGCTCGCCCAGACTGCGGCGCCTTCGGGATCGGATTCCACCACCTTGCTGGCAAAGGTGCTGACGGCGCCGTCGCGCGCGCTGCCTGCCGGCAATTTTCCCAACCACTGCGCGGCTTTGACCACGTCTTGATTCGCGAGTTGCTGCATCACGCTCCGCACGGCGCCGGTGCGCACATCACCTTCCGGCAGTCCGAGCGACCACGCGGACGCGGCGCTCGGATCGGCCATCGCCCAGAGCTGCGCGATGTTCGAGGCGGCGGAGCTTTGGCTCGAGGCGGGGAGTTGCGAGAGCTGGCGGGCTGCGCCTTGCGGATCGGTGTTCGCCATCGAGCCGAGCACGGAGCCGAGCGCGTCGTTGCGCGCCGTTCCATCGGGAAGTCCGCGCGCCCAGGTCATGGCTTCTTGCGGGTTGTTCTGCGCCAACTGCCACGCGATTTGGCCGAGGGTTCCGCTCTGCCCGTCTTTGACGTCTGCTTTCAACCAATACTCGGCGGCGGATTTCGGGTCGCTCTGCGCCCACTGCGACACGGCCTGCTGCTGGGCGTTGCGCCGGGCTTCATCGTCGGGAAGCGAGGCCGTCCAGGCCAGTGCGGCTCTCGGATCGGAGCGTGCCCAGGTGGACGCGACGTTTTGAATCGCCGTCTTCCGCGCATCGCCCAAGGGGAGCGATTGCACGTATTGCGCAGCCGTTTGCGGATCGGAATCGGCGAGGCGTCCGGCGACGTTGGCGAGGGCTTTGTTTCGCGCGGGATAGATGAGATCCAGACCGGTGCCGACCACGGCAATAGAGCTGCCGCCACCTGCCAGACCGCCGCGATGTGCCGCAGCGTCGATGCCGAGCGCCATGCCGGAGATGATCGTAAACCCGGCGTCGGAAAGATTGCGCGCAAAACCTTCCGCGTTTTGCAATCCGGATGGTGTGGCATTGCGACTGCCGACCACGGCAAGGCCCGGTTTGCCTAAAAGTTCGCGCCGCCCTTTCAAATAGAGGATCGGCGGTGGGTCGGCAATTTCGAGAAGCTGGGGCGGATAATCCTCATCAGCGAGAGTGAGTAAGTGATTGCTTTCGTGTTCAAGCCATTTAAGCGCGGCCTCAAGCCTTTCTGTAGGTGCTCCAGCAACAATGGCCCGCGCCGCTGCGGCGGTCACCGTTTGGCTTAGGGTCGACACCGATTGCGCCAGCACCGCAGAGGGCGCGCCGAAACGCGCCAGCAGCTTGCGCATACCCTCGCCACCGAGACCA
>JANPHH010000250.1:0-7676 GCA_031424375.1 Chthoniobacter sp.
AGCGTGAAGTTCAACCGCGGCGGCCAGTTCCTTCTCGCTGTGGATTCCGCCTTCGCTGCTGGCGACCGTGACCGTGGCCGGGCATTCAATGTGATGGATTACCCGTCGGGCAACGTCCTGCAGAGGCTCGATTTGAATCCATTCCAGCCCTTCGCCGCCTTTTGCCTCGACGATGCCGCCGTGGCCACCGCCGCCCTCGCCGGCGGGATCACCGTGTGGGATTGGAAGGCGGGCACGCCGCTGCGCCAGATCGCCGCCGCGCAGACCGGGAGCATCGGCTGCCTCGCGTCCAGCCCCGACGGCCGGCACCTGGCCAGCGGCGGACCCGACCGCTGGATTCGCGTCTGGGAGGCGGCGACGGGCCGGCTGGAAGCGGCCTTCCGCGCGCACTGGGAGGGCGTGCGCTGTTTGAAGTTCAGCCCCGACGGGCGCGAAATCCTGAGCGGCAGCGAAAACGGCACCGTGCGCCTGCACGACGCCGCCACCGGCGAGGAAAGGCACGCCTTTTACGGCCTCACCACGCCGGTGGTGGATGTGGACATCAGCGCCGACGGCTTCACCAAGGTGTGGGACCGCCAGATCTCCAGCGCCGCCGCCCTGCTGCCGAAGCGACCCGCAGCGAACAAGCCCGCAGTGGCGAAGGATGCCGACGGCTGGGAAAACCTCCTCGCCCGGCTCACCCCGGCCGAGGTCGAGAAGACCGGCCACGGGTGGAGCCTGGAAGACGACGAGCTTTTCAGCCCAGACACGAAGTGGGCGACGCTGCCGCTGCCCGGCGAAGTGGCCGGCACCAGCTACCAGGTGCGCGTGAAGCTGCGACAGGTCGCCGCGAAGCAAGTTTTCCACGTCGTCCTCCCCGTCGCGGACCGGATGTGCGGGTTCGAGATTGAAGGGCGTCCATCCGGCGGCATCTACACCGGCCTGGCGCTGGTGAATGGCAAGTATGGCAAAGACCTGCCCGGAGTCGTGGAGGGCAAACAGGTGAACGACTCCGAGCAGCACGATTTGGAAGTGACCGTCCGCCTCGACGGCGCGAACGCGACCATCACCACCACCCTCGACGGCCAGCCGCTCTACGAATGGACCGGCCCCACCGCCGCCCTCAGCCAGTTTTGGGGTTGGGCCACCACCGAGCCCGGCGCCCTCGCCCTCGGCACCTACGGCGGCGGCTGGGCGGTGTCCGCGGTGAAGGTGAAGCGGCTGGACGCGGGGAAGTAGAATTTGGAGTGCGCCGGCCCTCCGGCGCTTTGGCGGGAGCGGAGCGACGCGGCGGGGATGGCGTCGGTCCGCATTGCCACGGTGAACCCACCACGGCTCCGCCTCCTTCCGCAAAGCGCCAGAGGGCTGGCGCACTCCAAAGCGATTTGCGAAGTGACGCGCGCGATGCGTTTCATTGCGCCGAAGGGCCCTCTGGTGAGGCGCTGACGCGCAAGGTTCTCTTTGAAGGCGCTCTGCCCTCGAAGCGCGGGTTGATGAAGGTCGAGGTCTCACATTGGCCAGGTGGCCAATGGCGGCAGCCTTGCGAATCGGCAGGATCGGTGGTGACCTTCTCCCGCCCCCGGAAGTCCCCCATCATGACCCGACTCATCGCCCTGCTCCTCGCGCTCTCCTGCACGAACCTCCTCGCCGCCGAACGCAAGTACACCAAAGACGTGGCTGCACTTGCCGCTGCGCCTGCGCCGGCACCGGACGGAATCCTGATGGTGGGCAGCAGCATCTTCCGCAAGTGGACGACCGCTGCCGAGGATCTCGCGCCGCTGCCGGTGACGAACCGCGGGTTCGGCGGTTCCAAGACCGATGACCAGTTGTTCTTCTTTGAGAAGATCGTCCCATCCTCACGCGCCGCGCTCGTCGTGTGGTACTGCGGCAGCAATGATCTCAACGCGAGCAAGACGCCCGACTCCATTGTGCAGAACACCCGAGAGTGGATCGGCCGTACGCAGGCGGCCCTCCCGCAGGCTCACATCCTGATCGTCTCCGTGATTCGCGCTCCGCAAAAGCGCGCGAAGGGACTGTTGCCGCAAGTCGATGAGACGAATGCCGCGTTATTCCAGCTCGCGAGTTCCATCCCCGGCGTCGCCTTTGCCAATGTGAATCCCGCGCTGGAAACTCCGGTCGGTGAGCCGGTGCCCGAATGTTACGTGTCGGACAAGCTCCACCTTACCCCAGAAGGCTACCGCCGGGTGACCTCGGTCCTGCGGCCGGTGATGGAGAAAAACTGGGAGGCGCCTCCGACTTCCAAATCTCCTGCCGCCCCTTAGCCGAGACGGTGCCGCTGAACGTGGGGCGGATTTTCAATCCCCGTCATCCCGTGGCGTCGGTATTGCGGATGGTGGGGCCGATGTTTCCTTGGACTCGACGCGGTCCGAGGTTGGTTGAGGTTCAGAAGCCGTCAGAGAATTGGCTGCGCAGGCGAAACGAGGCGCTCCGCGTCCCATTGAAAAAATGTCATCCTGAGGGACCGAACCCGCGGGCGGGATTTTGGGAGCGGGATGAACCATTCAATGACGGTGTCATCCTGAGCGGAGTTTCCGGCGGGCGAAGGCGGGCGGGAACGGAGTCGAAGGATCCCGTGGACTGTCGGACGACTTCGCGGGGGCTCCAAGGGATCCTTCGACTGCGCGCCGCCCCGCCTGCGCCCCCGCGGCGCTCCGCTCAGGATGACACGCGATCTGGATGAGGTTCATTGGCAGCTTGTCGAAGGATCTCTCCCTTTCGCGGGCAGCGGTGGTGAAGATGAGCTTGTCCCTTTGGCTGTTTGTCCAGTCTTCGGTTCGTCGCCTGCATTTATGAAATGAGTGCGATCCTCCTTGCCTGTTGCGCTGACGTGATGGAGTTAGGGATCTTTTTTTTCGGAAGCTGCGTGTTTCAACCTTCCCACGGACACACGCGGCTCGCGAATCGCTCTGCTCCCGTTGCCGAATTTCCACCACATGCGTTCCTTGCTCCCTGCCGTCATCCGTCGTGCTTCATCATCCACGCTTTACGTCGCGATCGCCCTCGCCGGCCTCGCGTCCTCCGCGCTCGCGGCGTCGGGCACTCCGCTGCCAACGCCGAGTCTCGCGGTGCCGAGTTCGATCTTCGGGCTGGCCCCGCAAGCGGATGGCGCGGCGGTGATCGTCGGAACTTTCGGCGATGTCGGCGGCACGCCGCGGACGGGTCTGGCCCGGGTGAAGGCGGATGGGACGCTCGACGCGGCGTTCACCCCCACGCCGAGCACCGCCTATCTCTTCAGCTCCGCCATCCAAACGGATGGGCGAATCGTGCTCGGTGGTTTCTTTACCACGATGAACGGAGTCGCCCGCAGGTATCTCGCGCGGGTCGATGCCGCCGGCACGCTCGATACGACTCTCGATCCCGGATTCAGCGGCTTCGTCCGCACCGTGATGGTGCAGACGAATGGGCAGATCGTGTGCAGCGGGAACTTCGCCACGGTGCAGCCAAATGGCGGGGCGGTCGTGAATCGCCTGAACCTGGCGCGCTTCAATGCGGATGGGACGCTCGACACCGTCTTCGATCCGGGCGTCGATTCCGGCCCGCAGTGCATCGCGCAGCAGAGCGATGGAAAGCTGCTTGTCTGCGGCGACTTCAGCAGCTTCGCGCCGAATGGCGGACCGCGCGTTTACAATCTCGGCTATCTGCGCCGGCTGAATACCGATGGCACGGTCGACGGAACCTTCACGCCACCGCCTTTCAATGGCGTGGTTTCGTCCATCGCGATCGACGCCGCAGGAAAAATTTTGGTCGGCGGACAGTTCACGCCTTACCAAACGCAGACCCAATCCTACCTGCTGCGGTTGAACGCAGACGGATCGCCGGACTCGACCTTCAGCGCGGGCGTGGTGGGGGTGGCGGTGACCAGCATCGCCGTGCAGGCCAATGGGCAGATCATGGTCGGCGGACTATTCAGCAGCGTCGGCGGCGCGCCGCGGGCGAATCTCGCGCGGGTGAATGCCAATGGAACTCTGGACGCGTCCTTTTTTCCGAATCCCGATGCGAGCACGTACCTCAGCCTGCTGGGCAATGGGCAGATTTATGCGGCGGGTGAATTCGGGAACGTCGCCGGGGTTCCGCGCGTCCGGTTCGCGCGGCTGGAGAATGATCTGCCCAGCGAGACCCTGAGCGTCAGCAGCAGCAGCCGCGTGCAATGGCTGCGCGGGGGCACGCTGCCGGAAGTGCAGGCGGTGAACTTCGAGCTTTCCACCGATGGCGGTAACACGTGGACGCCGCTCGGCGCGGGCACGCGCATCTCGGGCGGGTGGGAACGCACCGGCCTCAGCCTGCCGGGGAGCGGGCAGGTGCGGGCGACAGCGCTGGTCGCGGGGAGTTACAACAACGCCAGCAGCGGCGTGATGCGGTCAGTGGAGACGTTTCCTTTCGTCGCCCCGAGCATCGTGGTCGAGCAGCCGGCGAACTCTCCGCTGGTCAGCAACACCGCCAGCATCGCGTGCGGCAGCGTGATCGTCAGCGACAGCAGCGCGCCTTTTGTCTTCACCGTGCGGAATGCGGCCGCTGGTGATTTGAAGCGTCTGCTCGTGGCCGTGGATGGCGCGCACGCCCGCGACTTCGTCATTACGCAAATGCCCGTGACCGCGCTGGCGAATGGCACCAGCACGACCTTCAGCGTGGTCTTCAATCCCCGCGCCCTCGGCACCCGCACGGCGGCGCTGCACATCGGCAGCAACGACGCGACGACGCCCTCTTTCAACATCGCGCTCACCGGCACCGGCCTGCCCTCGAATAACGCCAACCTTGCCGCGCTGACTAATTCGGTGAAGGCGTTCACGCCCGCGTTTAGCTCAGGCAATCTGGGCTACACCGTCACCGTGCCTTTCGGCACGAGCAACGTGGTCGTCACACCCACGGCCGCGCAGGTCGATGCGACCATTCGGGTGAATAACGTGGTCATCGCTTCCGGTGCCGCGAGCGCCCCGATCACGCTCAATCCTGACAGTAACACGATCAACATCGAGGTCACCGCGCAGGACGGTGTGACGATCAAGACCTACACGCTGACCGTCACCCGCCGCGCCGCCGTGCTCGCGGGCGACATCGATCAGACCTTCACACACTTCGTGAATGGCGAGGTCTCCGCGACCGCGTTCCAGCCGGACGGGAAGATGATCGTCGCCGGCCTGCTCCAGGGCATCGACGGCGATCTCAGCACTTACTACGGCATCCTCCGCTTCAACACGGATGGCAGCGTGGACACCGGTTTTGATCCGCGGACTTTTGGGAATGTGGATGCTCTCCTCGTGCTGCCGAGCGGCAAGATTGTCATCGGCGGCGGCTTCAACTCCGTGAATCCAAACGGCACCGGCGCGGTCCCGCGCAACAACCTCGCGCTGCTCAATGCCGACGGCACGCTCGATCCGACGTTCGATCCGAATGTCAACGGCTCCGTCTTTTCCCTCTCGCTGGAACCGGATGGCGACATCCTTGTCGCCGGCATCTTCACCTCGCTGCAGCCCAACGGCGCGGCCACGCCCACGACGCGCAACCACCTCGCGCGCATTCGTGCCAATGGCACGCTCGACACGACCTTCAATCCCAACGCCAACGCCACGGTTTTCCACGTCAATGTCCAGCCCGACGGGCTGATCATGGTGGGAGGCGACTTCACCACGATCGCTGGCGGCAACCGCTCCCGCGTTGCACGGCTCCAGGCGAACGGCACGCTCGACACGACTTTCAACTACGCGGTCGATGCCACCGTTTTCACGACCTTCGTCCAGCCCGATGGCCAGATCCTCATCGGCAGCAATCGGCCGAATGGGAGCGTCTCGCCCCGGCTGGCCCGAGTGAGCGCGACGGGCACGGTGGACAGCACCTTCGACCCTCAGATTAGCAGCAGCGTCCGCACCCTCACGATGCAGGCGAATGGTCAGATCCTCATCGGCGGCGTGTTCACCGTCGCGGGCAGCACGACCCGCCTCCGCGTCGCGCGGCTGAACTCCGACGGCACCGTGGATGCCGGCTTCGATCCCATGGTGGAAGGCAGCGGCGCCGCGGTGCATAGCCTGATGATCCGCGGGGACGGCAAGATCATGATGGGCGGGTACTTTGCGACCGTCGGCGGCCTGCCGCGCCAGAGCCTCGCGCGGCTGGAAAATCTCACCGCCGCCACGCAGAGCATCGCGCCCTCGGGCATCGGTGGCTTCGAGTGGCAGCGCAGTGGCTCGGTGCCGGAGGCGGTGGCGACCACTTTCGAGCTGTCCACCGATGGGGGCACAAACTGGACGCTGCTCGGCCCTGGGACGCGCGTCGCGGGCGGCTGGCAGATCACCGGCCTCACCGGCCTTCCCGTCAGCGGCCTCGTCCGCGGGCGCGCGGTGATCGCCGGGGGGCGCTTTGGCGGATCGAGCGGGCTGGTTTCATTTCAGACGCCCTACACGCTGCCGGCGCCGCAGATCGCGGTCGAGCAGCCGGCGGGCAATCCGCTGACCGATGGCGATCCCGACCCCATCGATTTCGGCACGCTCGGCGCGGGCGTCTCGCGCATCCTTTCCTTCAAGATCAGCAACATCGGCGGGCAGCCGCTGACCGGATTGCGGGTCAGCTTCGATGGCCCGAATGCCGCGATGTTCACCGTCATCGATGACCCGGTCGCTCCGCTCGATTCGCTGGAGAGCACCCCCTTCACCGTGCAGGCCAGGCTCACCGGCACTGGCGCGAAAACGGCGACGATGCTCATCACGAGCAACGATCCCGGGAACCCGGTCTTCGAGATCAAGCTTGCCGCCACCGCCGCCGTGGCTTCCGCTCCGGTCGCGATCACGCTGGCGGCCACCGATGTCACCGTCACCACCGCCACGCTGAATGGCACGGTGGACGCAAAGGGGAGCCCGCGCGCGATCACCTTCGAGTACGGCACCACCACCGCCTACGGCTCCACGGTCACGGCGAATCCGGCGACGCTGGCCACCACTGGCGCCACGGCAGTTTCCGCCGCCGTCACTGGCCTGCTGCCCCATACGCTCTATCGTTTCCGCGTGCGCGCGGATGGCGACCTCGGCATCGACGCGGGCGCCGGTAAAACCTTCACCACGGGCAACACCGCCCCATTCGCCGTCGCGGATACGATCGCGATCGTCCCGCCCGTCGCCACGCTTGATGTGTTGGGCAATGACACCGACGCCGATCAGGACAACGCCACCTTCAAGGTCACGGCGAAATCCGCCGTCGATCCCAAAACCGCCGGCACCCTTGCGCTCTCTGGCGGCAAGCTCATCTTCACCGCCTCGGCCACCTTCACCGGCGCATCCTTCACCTACACCATGGAGGACGGATTCGGCGCGACCGCCAACGCCTCGGTGACGCTCACCGGCGGCACCATGAATATCGCACCGCTCAGCAATCTCAACGTCCCGGCGGCGGGCGCCACTTATCCCGTCACCGTCACGGCCACCGGCGCCTGGGCCGTCTCGGAGGCGCTGAACTGGGTGACCGTCACGCCCGCGGAAGGGGATGCCTCCACCACCAGCCTCAGCGTCACCGTCGCGCCGAATACCGCGAAGACTCCGCGTTCCGGCAAAATCAAGATCGGTGGCGTCGAGCACAGCATCACCCAGCTCGGCGTGGGCAAGCCGGTGATCGGGCCGATGGTCGGCGCGCCTTACGCAGCCATTGTCGCCGGCGCCTTCACGCTGCCCATTCCCACGCAGAATGGCCCCGTC
>JANPHH010000251.1:0-12842 GCA_031424375.1 Chthoniobacter sp.
CCCCCCCCCCCCCCCCGCCGCCCGCGGATGTGAGAGGTCCTTCGACTGCGCGCCGCGCCGCCCACCCCGCCACCGCTTCTCCACCAGCCACCGCCACGCGGCGCTTCGCTCAAGATGACAGGTCTTTTTCCTCCACCTTTCCATTCCCCAGCCGCGCAAACTCTTGTTCTCCGCTTTGACCACCATGAACTGTAACTCGCACCTCTTCCAAAACCTCTCCGAGGAAACGAAACTCGCGCTGACGCGCCGCCAGTTCTTCGGCCGCGGACGCAATGTGATCGGCGCCGCGGCGCTCGGCTCGCTCTCCGGCAGCAGCCTCGGGCGCGTGCTGGCCAGCGACGCGACGAAACCCGTGCTGCCGCACTTTCCCGCGAAGGCGAAGAACGTGATCTATCTCCACATGGTGGGCGGGCCGTCGCAGATGGATCTCTACGACTACAAGCCGGAGATGGTGAAGATGTACGACAAGGATCTGCCCGACAGCATTCGCAATGGGCAGCGGCTCACGGGCATGACGAGCAAGCAGGCGCGGTTTCCGGTCGCGCCGACGAAATACCAATTCACGCAGGCCGGGCAGTGCGGCCTGTGGATGAACACAGAGCTGCTGCCGTGGACGGCGAAGTGCGTGGACGACATGGCGTTCATCCGCTCGATGCACACCGACGCGATCAATCATGAACCGGCGATCACCGAGATGCAGACGGGCTCGCAGATCGCGGGGCGGCCCTGCATCGGCTCGTGGCTGAGCTACGGGCTCGGTTCGCTGAATCAGAATCTGCCGACCTTCGTGGTGCTGGTGGCCAAGCCGACGAACAACGAGCAGAACCAGGCGATCTCGGGCAAGCTGTGGTCGAGCGGCTTTCTGCCCGGAGAACATGCGGGGGTGAGCTTTCGCAGCTCGGGCGATCCGATTCTTTTCATCAACAATCCCGCCGGAGTCTCGAAGGAGATGCGCCGCCGGCAGCTCGATGGAATCAACGCGATGAACGAGATGGCCTTCGCGGCGGTGGGCGATCCGGAGACGCACGTGCGCATTCAGCAGTACGAAATGGCCTTTCGCATGCAGGCGAGCGTGCCGGAGCTCACGGACATCAGCGGCGAACCGTCAGGGACCTTCGAGATGTACGGGGAAGAGGCGCGCAAGCCGGGCAGCTTCGCGAACAGCGTGCTGATGGCGCGGCGGCTCACCGAGCGTGGCGTGCGCTTCGTGCAGATCTATCACAACAACTGGGACCACCATTCGAATGTGGGCGGCCGCATGCCTGACCAGTGCCGCGACGTGGATCAGCCGTGCCACGCGCTGATTCAGGATCTCAAGCAGCGCGGTCTGTTCGATGAAACGCTGATCATCTGGGGTGGCGAATTCGGGCGGACGATCTACTCGCAGGGCGGACTCACCGCGACGAACTACGGCCGCGATCATCACCCGCGTTGCTTCACGATGTGGATGGCGGGCGGCGGGGTGAAGCCGGGGACGATCTACGGCGCGACGGATGATTTTTCCTACAACGTGGTGGAGAACCCGGTCCACGTGCGCGACTTCCACGCCACGGTGATGCACCTGCTCGGGATCGATCACGAGCGCTTCACCTTCCGCGCGCAGGGACTCGATTTCCGGCTCACCGGCGTGGAGCACGCGAATGTGGTGAAGGCGCTGCTCGCGTAGCGGGCGATTCTCGCTCGGCAGCGCGCGGATTTTCACCGAAGCAGAACGGCGTGTCCTCACCACTCATCTTCGACGTGCATCTCGATCTCGCGCTGAATGCGATCGAGTGGAACCGCGACCTGCGACTCCCGCTCGGCGAAGTGCGCGCGGCGGAGGCGCATCTCACCGACAAGCCGGACCGCGGACGCGGCACGGTGACGCTGCCGGAGATGCGGCGCGGGCGCGTGGGGCTCTGCGTAGTCACCCAGCTCGCGCGCCTGGAGCACGATGCGTTCAGCCCGATCTTCGGCTGGCGGTCGCAGCCTCAGGCGTGGGCGATGACGCAGGGCCAGCTCGCGTGGTATCGGGCGATGGAAGAGGCGGGCGAGATGGTGCAGATCCGCAACCTCGCGGGGCTCGACGCGCACCTGCACCGCTGGGTGAATGCGGATGACGAAACCGCGGCGCGGCTGCCGATCGGCTATGTTTTGAGCCTGGAAGGAGCGGACTCGCTGGTGAGCATCGCGCATCTCGAACGCGCGGCGGCGGATGGCTTGCGGGCGATCGGGCCGGCGCATTATGGGCCGGGGGTGCATGCGCAGGGGACGGATTCCGTGGGCGGATTTCCCCCCCGCGGTTTGGAGCTTTTACGCGAAATCGACCGGCTCGGGCTGGTCCTCGATGTGACGCATCTCAGCGATGAATGTTTCTGGCAGGCGCTGGAGGTTTTCGGCGGTCCGGTGTGGGCGAGCCATCACAATGCGCGCACGCTAGTGCCGCATCAGCGCCAGCTCAGCGACGAGATGTTCCGCGCGCTGGTCGCGCGCGACGCGGTGGTGGGCATTGCTTTCGATGCATGGATGCTTTCGCCCGGTTGGGTGCGGCGGAAGACGACTCCGCAATCGGCTGGGCTGCGGATCGAGCAGGTGATCGAGCACATCGATCACTACTGCCAGCTTGCTGGGAATGCGCGGCACATCGGGATCGGGAGCGATCTTGATGGATGCTTCGGCACGGAGCAGACGCCGATGGGGGTGGAGTCGATCGCGGATTTGCAGAAGCTGCCGGAGTTGCTCGCGAGGCGGGGTTACTCGGAGGCGGATGTCGTTGCGATCATGCACGGAAACTTTGTCCGGCGGCTGCGGACGGCGTGGGGTGGGTGAGGAATTCTCGCATCCACATTCCGAATCCGCGCAATCGGCGATCGACTCTCCATCCCCTGAAGAGAATGCGAGAGGTCCTTCGACTTCGCGCCGCCCACCCACCCCCGAAGACCGACCACCACCGCGCGGCGCTTCGCTCAGGATGACAGGTTTTGTAGCTTGCGCTGCGCGCGGGACTGCCTTGCTACGCGGCGGTCACCGCTTCGGCGATGGGTGCGCCGACGCCGTTCTTTTGCTCGAACTCTTTGCACCAGCCCTTGATCTCCGTGTCGTTGAAAATCTTGCCGATGACGCGGCGAAGCAGGCCTTTGAGGCTGGCGCTTTCGACTTCGGCGAGGCTGCGGATGGCGGCTTCCTTGTAGCGCTCGAGCAGGTCGCGGCAGCGTTCGTCGGCTTTGAGATCGAGGAAGATGGTTTCGATCTCCGCGGGTGACGCGGTGCTGAGCCGGCGCCAGTGGGACTCGAGAGCGAGGCGCTGCGGCTCGCGCGTTGCGGCGAGGTCTTTGTCCTGGCCACGGGACTCCTGAGTTGCACGTTCGAACGCGGTGGCGAGGACGAGGCTGGGGCGGAGGCCCGCGATGTCGTTTGTCTCGCCGCTGGCGCCGAGGTCGCTGAGGTCGTCGCGAATCTGGTAGGCGATGCCGAGGGCTTCGCTGTAGGCGCTGAGGACTTCGTCCACTTCGTCGAGTTGGCCGGCGTAGAGTGCGCCGAGTTTCAGCGCGACGCTGAAGGCGGGCGCGGTTTTGCGGCGGAAAATGTCGATGACTTCGAGCGAGCCGAGCGGTGCAGGCTGGCGCGCCCAGACGAGTTCGGCACCCTGGCCGCGGCAGAGTTCGCGCTGGCCTTCGCTGGCGATGCGGATCATCTCGGCTTTCTGCTCGGAGCTGGCGCGGCAGGCGGCGAGCAGGCGGTAACCTTCGCCGATGAGCAGGTCGCCGACGTTCAAGGCGACGGCGACGCCGTGTTCTTCATGCAGCGTCTTCTCGCCGTAGCGCGTGGCGTCGTTGTCCTCGATGTCGTCGTGAATGAGAGAGGCTTTGTGAAAGCATTCGACGGCGACGGCGACCTTGCGCAGGTCTTCGGGCAGTGGCGCGCCGGGCGTCGCGCGCAGGGCCTGATAGGCGGAAGTGGTGAGGAAGGGACGCCAGCGTTTGCCGGCGCGGCTGAGCCATTCGCGGGCGATCTTTTCCGTCGCGCCGTCGGCGGGGCCCATGATGGAGTCGAGGTTCAGCGGGGTGAACCAGAAGTCGACTTCGTCGCGCAGCGCACTGAGGTCCATGCGGCGGGTGTGGTCGTCGCTAGTGAGGTGGATGTATTCCCAGATCCAGTCGAGATCGTCGGTGGTGTCGATGCAGTCGTCCTGCAGCAGCGGCACGGCCACGCCCGGAATGGCCGCGGCTTCCATGTAGGGAAACGCGCGCTCGAGCACGCTGATGCAGCTCACGCCGACGATGGCCTCGATCTTCCCGGTCTGGATGAGCGACATGACGATGGCGCTGCCTTCGGCGACGAGCACGGCGTAGCCGAGGCGCTCGGCTTCGGCCTGGAGATCCTGGATGGAGCAGAGGCCGCATTGTTTGCAGAGCAAGCCGAATTCGTCGAACGGCGCGGGGCATTTGCTCTCCACGCGCAGGCACTTCGGGAGAAGGAGCAGCCGCTTCTCGAACGGGACGCCGGCGAGCTGCTCGCGCCACATTTCGTTGTTCAGCAGCACGCCGACGAAGTCACGGTAGAGTGGGTTCAGGCCGAGCTGGGCGACGAGACGGTCGGCGTGGACTTTCAGGTCGTCCTGCGGAAGCGGCGGCACGGGCTGGTGCTCGGCAACGTAGGCGCGGCAACGCTCGAGGATGTGCTGCCGCTCGACGGTGGTCTGCGGGATGTTCTTTTTCGGGGTGCGAAATTTTTGCGTCGGGACGGGACGGGGAAGCGTGAGCGCGACCGGGGGAACGTCAGACCGGATGGAAGGCGACATGGGCGGGAAAGTAGGTGTTGCCAGCGGTGAAGCGCAAGGGGTGTTGTTTCTTAGAGGGCGTCCCGGAACTTCCGAACCGCGTGGCAACCCGGGCGGGATGAGTGGAGCGCCGAAGATCGTGTGACTATCCCACGGCAGAGGTCCCTCGGCTTCGTTACACTCCGCTCGGGATGACAGGCGTTTTTTAAGTTTGGTCCACCCTGGTAGCTGCGCGGGTTCGCAGGTCGAGGGGAAGATTAACCGCGGATTTCACGGATTGACGCGGATTTACAGATTCCTAATCCGCGTCAATCCGTGAAATCCGCGGTTTCCTTCCGTCCTCAGCTTTTGCCCCGTCCGCGGTTCTGTCCTTAGCGGGCGGGTGCGGTGAGTGCGCCTGCTTTCCCTCCCACACCATGCCGAACTTTTCCCGTCGCGATGCTTTGAAGGTTGCTGCTTCCGCGGCGGCTTCCGCTTTCACCTCCCCGCTCCAGGCGGCCCCGCGCGGCGAGCTGATCCGCGCCGAGAATGCGCGGCCCGGCACGCGCGACTGGATGCTGACGAACCCGCGGATCGATCCCACGACGAAGTATCGCTGTCCGTGGATCGAGGGTTACTGCTCGGCCACAAGCGTGCGCGCGGGGGAGACGATTCGCTTCCACGTGAGCACGAATCCGGCGGCGGATTTCACGATCGAGTTGTATCGACTCGGCTACTACGGCGGCGAGGGAGGCCGGTTCGTGCAGAAGCTGGGGCCTTTCGCGGGACGCCTGCAGGCGGACCCGCCAATCGGCGAGAAACGACTGCGCGACTGCGCGTGGGAGCCGTGCGCTGAGGTGAAGATTCCCGCCGACTGGCTGAGCGGCGTGTATGTGGGCAAGCTCACCGAACAGCGCGAGGGCGTGCAGAGTTACGTGATCTTCATCGTGCGCGATGACCGCGCGGCGGACCTGCTTTTTCAATGCAGCGATCACACGTGGCAGGCCTACAACCGCTGGCCGTCGCAGTTCTCGCTCTACGACGATGGTGCAAATCAATGGTACTGGGGCGGTGGGGTGCAGGTGAGTTTCAACCGGCCCTACGGCAAATACTGCCAGATCCTGAATGCGCCGCTTTCGACCGGCTCCGGGGAGTTTTTTCTGTGGGAGTTTCCGTTCGTCTTCTGGCTCGAGTCGCTCGGCTACGATGTCACTTATCTCTCGAATGTGGACACGCACCGCGACGGCCGTTCGCTGCTGCGCGGGCGCGGGTTGCTCAGCGTGGGGCACGATGAGTATTGGTCGCGCGAGATGTTCGAGAATGTGCGCGCGGCAATCGCGGGTGGCGTGAGTGTGGGATTTTTTTCGGGCAACGCGGTGTGCGGGCGGGTGCTCGTGGATGAGAAAGTTCGCGGGTTTGAGCGAGTGGGCGTCTTCGGTCCGCCGGGTGGAACGCGGGAATTTCAAAACATGAGCAGCCTCGAGCACACGCCGCCGTTTGCGAATGAACTGATCGGCGCGCACAGCACGGGGCCGGTGACGGGCGGCGCGGACTGGATCTGCACGGCGCCCGAGCACTGGATCTACGCGGGGACGGAGATGAAGTTGGGCGACGCGATTCCGGGCGTCATCGGCTGGGAATGGCACGGCGATCCGGCGGCGATCCCGGGGCTGGAAATCGTGGCGACCGGCGCGACGCAGAGCGCGCCGGGGAAGCTGAACGGTGGGACTTACACCGCGACGGTGTATCCGGGGCCGAAGGGGAACTTCGTCTTCAACGCCGCGACGTGCTGGTGGGCGGATGGACTGAGCGAGCCGCCGGGCTACGTGCGGCCGAAAGTTTACACCGAACCGCGGGGGCCGGATGCGCGTCTGCGAAAGATCACGGCAAACATCCTGGCGAGAATGATCGGTTGAAGAATCATGGCACGGGTTCGGTGACGACGGGCGCGGGCGCGATGGGCTCGGCTGGCGGAGGAACGTCGTTCTTCACCAGGACGGTCTCGCCGGGCGGGGCGATCTGATAGACGCGCACGTAGTCGATGAGGAACGCATTCGGGAAAACGGTCTTTTCATCCGGCTCACCGCTCGGGCCGAAGATGGAGCTGACGCTGTTGCTCAGGATCAAATACATCGGGACGTTCGGCACGTAGTCGGCCTTGATCGTCTTGCACGGCACCCCGTCGATCGACCACTCGGCGCGGCCGGGCATCCACTCGAGCGCGTAGACGTGGTAATCGCTCTCGAAGTCGGTCGCGCGATCCCACGTGCTGTCCCAGCGCGAGTCGTGCAGCTCTCCATAGGCGAGGCCGTGATGCATCGTCTTTTGGCCGGCGTAGTATTCGGCGATGTCGAATTCCGGCGGCCAGCCCTGATGCTGTGGCATGAGCCACAGGCACGGCCAGAGGCCGCGGCCGCTGGGATACTTCGCCCGGATCTCGACGAAGCCGTGGGTGAACTTGAACTTGTCGTGGGAAGAAATGAGGCCCTGCGTGTAGTCCCAGATGCTCGGGGTCTCGGCGCCTTCGATCGTGCGGCGGTCGGTGCGCAGGTTGAGCTGGCCGTCCCGCACCACCACCTCTTCGTCCACGGTGTAGCTGGCGTAATACTCGTTGTGGTAGCGCTGACCGTGCGTGCCGATGAATTCCATCGTCGTGCTCCACTTCGAGGCGTCGAGTTCGTGGCCGTTGAACTCATCGTTAAACACCATCTTCCAGCCGGCGGGCGGCGCTGCCTGGAGGGTCAGGCTCCCCATCGTCACCAGAACCGCGAGGCTTTTGGCGAGGAGTGAAGATAGGGGGTTTCTCAATTGCTTTCGGCTAGTGGATGATACCACGAACCTACGAAGTTTCTAGCTTGGCCCGTGCCATGAAGTGGCGCTGGCCGGTGTATTGGGTGGCGAAGAAAAGAAACACCAGCGCGGTGACCCCGGCCAAACCGGCCCAAAATGCGGGCCACTGCGTCGCGCCGTGCGTCGCCGTGTGCGCCCGCCACCAGCCGGAACCGAGGAAGCCGGTGAGATTGCCAAAGCCGCTGATCATCAGCGCGAGCAGTGCCTGCGCGCGGGCGCGCATCGCGGGATCGACGCGGCTTTCCACATAGATCTGCGCGGTGATGAAATAGAGCGCGAACGCGATGCCGTGCAGAAAAATCCCCGCGTACATTGCGGCGCGAAGATCGAGCGCGAAAAGTGCGTAGCGCAGCACCCCGCAGCCGATGCCGGTGAGAAAGAGCCACTTCAGCCGCACCCGGCGCAGCAGGCTCGCGAGGCAGAACATCGCGAGGATCTCCGTGGACTGGCCGAGCGTCATCGCGGCGGTGGTGTGCTCGATGCCGAGCGCGTGGAGGTGGATCGGTGTGTAGGGGTAAAAGGCGGCGAGCGGCGCGTTGTAGAGCGCGGCAGTGAGGAAGACGACGCGGTGATCGCGATCGCGGAACAGCTCCAGAGCCTGCAGCCCGAAGATGTCGCGGAACGTGCGGCGCACCTTCGTCTCGGGCGGCGGCACGAACGGGATGAAAAACGAGAAGACCGCTACTCCCGCGAACGTGACCGCCGCGGCGTAGCCCGACCGCGTGGAATCATCCGCATTCAGCACCCAACTGACGAGCCACCCCGCGCCGATCCAACCGAACGTGGCCCACGCGCGCAGCGGCCCGAATTCGCGATGCGGATCACTCAGCCGCGCGAAGACGATACTGGTCAGCAGGCTCATCGTGGGCGTCGCGCAGAGCGCGTGGAGTTGCACGAAGCCGAGCATGCCCCACGGCCCCCACCCCCGATCGATGGCCGCAAAGGCGAGCGCGAGCGTCACTGCAGAAGCGGCGGAAAGCCAGCGCAGCAGGCGCGTGGGCGCGATGCGCTGATCGGCGAGCGCGCCGACGAACATCGGCGAAATGAACGCGGACAGGGCGAGGCAGGCGTAGCCGTAGGGGATGAACCGGCCGAAGCCGTGCGCGGTCAGCACATTGCCGAAACAGACCTGCCACATCCCGATCGCGCCGGCCTGGAGAAAAAAGAGCGCGGCAAACTCCGCATGCGCCCAACGCCGCGCGGGCGCCACCGCGGGTGCGGGGTCGCTCACGAATGTGCCGCATTGAGGCGGCGCGCAGTTTGGAAATCAGCCATCGGCGATGATGATGGCGTGCGAGCCTCCGCTCGGCATGCACTTTCCTCCAGCCCGCCGCGGCGGTCAGTGGCAGAGCTCGGCGACGAGGGGTGCGGTGTGGCGGGCGTGGTAGAGGCGGTTCAACTCGGCGAATGCGGCGGGAAAGGGCCGGTCCAAGCTGGCGGGAATCGTCCGGGCGTAGATGTGGGCCCGTTTGATGTGCGGGCAGACCGGCTCGATCCCGAAGAACGGAGTCAGCCGGATCCCCGCCGGGGTGTAAGCATTGGCCGCCATGCGCCGGACGAAAATTCCCTGGTGGGCGGGGTCGAGCAGATTCTGAAAAGAGCCGCGCAGGAGCATGACGGAGCCCGCCCGCCAGAGCAGGCTCCTAAGAAGACCGGTGCCTGGCGCTTTCTGATTTCAGCCCAACCTCATGCGCGGTCGTTCTGTTCCCCTCAGTTTCCTCCTGCCTCTGCTGCTAGCCGCAGCGACCGTTTCGTCTCTGGCAGCTTCGGGAGCATTGGAAAAAAGTGTGGAGACTTTCCTGGAAGGTCATTGCCTCGACTGCCACGACGGGGACAAGCAGAAGGGCGAATTCCGGATCGACACGCTCTCGCCGAAAGTGGGCTTCGAAAATATTCCGCAGTGGCTGGAGATCATGGAACGGATCAATTCCGGCGAGATGCCGCCGAAGAAAGTAAAGTCGCGTCCCTCGTCCGAAGAAAGCGCCAGGGTCGTTGCGTGGCTGTCAGATCGGATGAGAGAGGGTGAAGCGGCACGGATGGCAGCGCGTGGTCGGGTTTCTTACAATCGCCTGACCCGCGACGAGTATGTGAACACGGTGCGGGATCTCATCGGCGTTCATTACGACGCAAAAGATCCCGGGGCATTGCTCGAAGATCAGGAGTGGCACGGCTTCGAACGCATCGGCTCGGTGCTCACGCTCTCGCCAGCGAACATCGAGAAGTATCTCGCGGCGGCGGAGACGATCCTCGCGGAGGCTTATCCCGAGTTGCCGGACCAGAAGGCGAAACCCGCGGCGCCATTCGGCGGCACGAAGCGGGCGATTTTGGAGGAGCAGGTGAATGAGCGTCATCGCGAGCGACTTCGCGAACTTGGGCTGCTGGACAAGGTGCGCTTCGAAATGTGGCCGGGGGATATTTTCCGCTACTCGCTGCTGAAGGATCCGCTGCCGGAGGCGGGCATCTACGAAATCAGCTACACACTCAGCGGGCTGAAGCCGGAGAATGGACGCGCACCGCGGCTGAAGGTGTATGAGTCGAAGCTGGATCGCGTGCTGTTTGAGCAAGACATCATCGCGCCCGAGGACGCGCCGGTCACGGTGACTTTCCGCGCGCATCTTCCGAAGGGGAGGCCGAACATCGAGGTCTACAACGAAGTGCCGGGGCCGTCGAATCTGCCGCGTTCGGGACGGCACGGGGACAAGCCGTTCATCAGCATCAAGGACGGGCGCATCCCGTGGCAGATGAAGCTCACGGACGAGCAGGGACGTGCGCGGTATCCGTTTCTCATCATAGATTCGATCTCGTGGCGTGGGCCGATTGTGACGGACGACGAGATGAAGCGACGCGCGGAATATTTTCCGAGCGAGGAGGGAAACATGGACCAGGTGCGCGAGTGCCTCGGCGCGCTCGCGCGGCGTGCATTTCGCCGGCCTGTCACGACGGAGGAGATCGATGGCTATGTCGGCATCGTGAAGGCGGAACTGGCGGCGAAGGAAAAATTCCGCGACGCGGTGAAGGCGGGGATGCTGGCGATCCTGTGCTCGAAGAGTTTCGTCTTCATCGCCGAGGGCGACGAGAATGCGAACCGCAGCACGCTGAACGACTGGGAGATTGCGTCGCGCCTTTCGTATCTGCTCTGGAGCACGATGCCGGATGCAGAGCTCTTCTCGCTCGCGGAAAAAGGGAAGCTGCACGACAAGGCGGAACTCTCGCGCCAGGTCGCGCGGATGCTCGCGGATGAGCGCGCGACGCGGTTTACGGATTCATTCGCGACGGAGTGGCTGCGGTTGCGGAAGGTGGGAATGTTCCCGCCGGACAAGAAGCTCTACCCCGACTACGACAAGACGCTCGAGGCGAGCATGGTCGGCGAATCGAAGGCGTTCTTCCGCGAAGTCCTGCAAGGCGGCCACACACTGCGCGAATTCCTGCACTCCGACTGGAGCATGGTGAACGCTGGCCTCGCAAAATTCTACGGCCTGCCGGATGCGGGCCTGCCGCGCGACGGCTTTGCGCGCGTGTCGCTCCCGGCGGACAGCAAACGCGGCGGATTGCTCACGCAGGCGGCGATCCTTTCGCTCACCTCGGACGGCACGCGGCACCGCCCCGTGCATCGCGGCGTATGGCTCAGCGAATCCATCTTCGGCAAAACTCCGCCACCGCCGCCCGCGAATGTGGAACCAATCCCGACGAGCCCCGTTGATTCGCCAAAGGCCACGCTGCGCATGAAACTCGAAGCGCACATCCAAGACGCCCGCTGCGCCGCGTGCCATGCGCGGATCGATCCGCTCGGGCTCGCGTTTGAAAACTACGACGCCATCGGCCGCTGGCGCACCGAGGAAGTGACCGACGGCACCGGTGCGAATCCGAAAGTGAATCCATCCGGCAAACTCCCCGACGGCCGCGAATACGCGAACGCCGAGGAATTCAAGAATCTGCTGCTCACCGACCTCGACGCTTTCAACGCAACCTTCATCGAGAAGCTCGCGACCTACGGCCTGCGCCGCAGCACCTCCTTCAGCGACCGCGACGACCTGAAAGCCATCGCCGCCGCGAGCAAGGCGAAGGACTACCGCCTGCGCGACATCGTCGAGACATTCGTGTGCTCGGAGCTGTTCATGAAGCGGTGAAGAAAGTTCTTGGTTCTTGGTTCTTCGTTCTTGGTTTTCCAGGCTGCATGCGAAGTCAGAAACACAGGTCAAACACCAAGAGCTGTGAACTAAGAATGAAAAACCTCAAAACCAAGAACTGAAAAATGACTATCCGACGCTTTGAAGATATCGAGGCATGGCAGATGGCGCGCGTGTTGACGCGCAAGATTTACGCGGTCGCGACGAAAGGAGCGTTTGCCCGGGACTTTGGTTTGCGGGACCAAATCACCCGCGCAGCAGGGTCGGCGATGCACAACACTGCGGAAGGGTTCGACGGCGGGAGCAATGCCGAGTTTGTGAAGTTCCTCCGATATTCCCAGCGTTCTTGTTCCGAATTGCAAAGCGAACTCTACGTCGCACTCGACAACGAATACATCACACAGGCGCAGTTCGATGACATCTACAACCACGCTGCAGCCACGCATGCGAAAATCGGGGGCTTCATCAACTATCTCCTAAAATCCGCAAAGCCCACTCGTTGATCCACAGAGCGACAAACGAAGAACCAGGAACCCAGAACCAAGAACTGTTTTTATGAGCAACCTCAGTTTGAAAAAATGGCAGATCAGCCGCCGGCACTTCCTGCGCGGAGTCGGCGCGACCATCGCACTTCCGCTGCTCGACTGCATGGCCGTGCTGCCCGCGCCGTCGAAGCCGAAGCGCAGCGTGTTCCTCTACATCCCGAATGGCGTGAACACGCTCACGTGGCAGATCGAAAAGGCGGGCGCGGATTACGAATTCACCGCGCCGCTGAAGTCGCTCGAAAAACATCGCGCCGACATCACGCCCATCAGCGGCCTGCATCACCCGATGGTCATCGGCAAGCATCACAACTGCGAGAAGGTGTGGCTCACCGGCGCGAACGTTCCCGGCGATGGCGGCGCATTCCGCAACACGGTCTCCGCGGACCAACTCATCGCGGATGCGCAGGGTGTGGCGACGCGATTTTCCTCACTGGAGATGGCCATCGAAGGCACCTCGCTCGAGTGGTCGAAGGACGGCATCCAGATTCCCGCGGAGCGGAACACGCAGCAGATTTTCAATGCGCTCTTCGGCGTGGAAAAGGACAGCAAGGAGACCATCCGCCGCCGCCTGAGCCGCCGCGG
>JANPHH010000252.1:0-1756 GCA_031424375.1 Chthoniobacter sp.
AAGGACGGCAGCAACCTGCCGTTCCGCGGCGGCAAGCACTCGGTTTTCGAAGGCGGCACGCACCTGCCCACGGCGATTCATTGGCCGAAGGGCAAGGTCACGAGCCGCACCTGGGACGGACTCTGCGGCGCGCTCGACATGTTCCCGACCTTGATGGCGATGGCTGATTTGAAAATGCCCGAGGCACGCCCGCTCGACGGCAAAAACATCTGGCCCGCTTTGCGCGACAACACCGCGAGCCCCGTCGAGAGCTACTACTGGTCGTGGCACGACGAAGACGCCATCCGCACCGCCGACTGGCGCATGCATCGCTTCTTCGACCGCGCCGAACTTTACGACATCCGCGCCGACATCGGCGAAACGAAGAACGTCGCCGACGCGCATCCCGACGTGGTGAAAGCGCTCACCGCAAAGATGAACATCTGGGCCGACTCGCTCGGAGCCGCGCTCACGCATCAGCCCGCGCCCGCGAAGCTCAACGCCAAGCCCGCACCCGAAGGCGAAGTGCTCGAAGTCACCGTGACCGTCACCGCACAGGCAAAACCCAACGACCGGCTGATCGTCCCGGTCGCTAGCTTTGAAGGCAATCAATTCGCCACCGACTACGTCGAGTATGACATCGCCATCGCCCCCGACAGCCTGCGCCGCGGCTTCTACTACTCGCCGCTCAAAGGCAACGACAGCAAGGCCATCACGATCAACTTCAAGCGGGGCGAAGGCATTGATCAATTCGGTCGCGAACAATCCATGGCTCCCGAAATCCAAGGCGGCCCCGGCGTGTGGGAGCATCGCATCATCGGCCTGTGCAGCAGCGCCCCCGGCTCGCTGCCGCGCCACGGCCTCGTCTTCAAAGGCGGCAAACCCGGCACCTACAAAGTCTATCTCGACAACCTCCGCATCCGCCACGCCGACCGCACCACCACGCCGATCTGGGCGAACGGCAAGGACACACGGTTCAAGAAGACCGCCGATAGCGACACGTTCACCAACGTCGCCGTGCGCGCCGTGCCAGCTTCCGCGGTTCATAAATAGCCACCCTCATTCTGATTCGAGCATCCGACTGGCCGGGGCGCATCCAGCCCGGCAGCTTGTTCAATGAGCCAAAGCGTTCGGGGCAACTTTAACCGACGCTCGAACGTCGGGATGGGGACGCACTTTGAATCATACCTGAGGCTGCACTGGCGTCATTTTTTCCTGTCCAATATTTTATGGCGGGGGAGTAACCTCCTGAATGCCCCACGAACCAAAACGCCCATCCCCCGCTGCGGACGGGGACGACGCCCACTACGAGGCGTTCGTGTGCCTGTTGGTCGAGAGCGAGCCGCGGATGCTGTCGTATCTGCGCGGCTTGCTGCCGACGTGGCACGATGTCGAGGAGGTGGCGCAGGAGGCCAGCTTGGTGGCATGGCGGAAGTTTACGCAATTTGAGGAGGGAACGAATTTTCCCGGCTGGCTGCTGACCATCGCGCGATTCGAAGCGCTGAAGTACCGGCGGCGGGTCGCACGCAGTCCGCTGGTTTTTTCCGAAGACGTGTGGGAGCTGATCGCGAGCGAAGATGGTGCCACCGCGGAGCCAGCGACGATCCGGCGCGAGGCGCTGGAGGTCTGTCTGGGCAAGCTGCCGCAGGCTCAACGACAGCTCATCCTGCTGGCGCATGTCCCCGGCGCGCGGCTGAACGAAATCGCCGCGCAAGCGGGACGCAGTGAGCAGGCTTTCTACAAGACGATGCAGCGGCTGCGCGCGTCGCTGCTCGAT
>JANPHH010000253.1:0-20199 GCA_031424375.1 Chthoniobacter sp.
CGAGTTCTCCGCGCACGTCGGTCAGGGTGCGGTTGAGCTCTGCCTCGCGCTTCGCTGCGGCGGCCTTTTCCTCGTCGGCGCGCTTGGCGATCGTGGCGGCTTCGGCGGTGAGGCCGGCGCGGGTTTGCTCGAGTTTTGCGGAGAGCTTCTGTTTGGCGCTTTCGAGTTCTCAGCGCACGTCGGTCAGGGTGCGGTTGAGTTCTGCCTCGCGTTTGGCCGCGGCGGCATTTTCCGCGTCGGAACGCTTGGCGATGGTGGCGGCTTCGGCGGTGAGGCCGGCGCGGGTTTGTTCGAGTTCGGCGGAGAGTTTCTGTTTGGCGCTGTCGAGTTCTCCGCGCACGTCGGTCAGGGTGCGGTTGAGTTCTGCCTCGCGTTTGGCCGCGGCGGCTTTTTCCTCGTCGGCGCGCTTGGCGATCGTGGCGGCCTCGGCGGTGAGGCCGGCCCGGGTTTGCTCGAATTCGGCGGCGAGTTTCTGCTTGGCGCTGTCGAGTTCGGTACTGACCGCAGTCAGTTGCTGGTGCAATTCCGCTTCGCGCTTTGCTGCCGTGGCTTCCAAGTCTCGCGCTTGCGCCGTCCGTCCCGCCTCGTGCCGCGCCAATGCTTCCTGCCGTGCTTTCTCGGCGGCAGCGAGTTGCTGCTCCGCGCGAGTCCGCGTTTCCCGCTCCCGCTGGAGTTCCTGTTCCGCGGTCCGGTGGCTCGACTCGAGGGCGGATATGCGTTGCTGGAATTCTTCTCCAGCGCGCTGGGACTGGGCGGTAAGCGCCGCCAGCATCGAAGGATCGGGCCCTGTCGGTTTCGCCGCAGCTTTGCGCAGCTCGCCGAGTTCGGAGGAAAGGCGGGCGGTTTGTTCGAGGAGGGAGTTCCGTTCCGCAGTGATCTCGGTGAGGCGCGGGTCGGGCTTCGCTGAGGCGGCAGGGGGCACGGATCCCGATTTGGCGAGTTCGAGCCGGAGGGTCTCGCGTTCCCGTTCACGAAGCGTGAGTTCGCGCTCCAACGCATCACGTTCCTGCTGGAGACGGGCAAGGTTTTCCCCGCTGCGCGAGGCGACACTCTTCTCAAACTCGACCTGCTCCAGCTTGTCCTCGACTTCCTTCCGCGCCTTCGCGAGTTCGGCGGCCACGCGGTCGCGTTCCTCGGCGAGAATCTTGCGGTCTTGCAGGGCGGCGGCGAGCTGGCGCTCGTAGTCTCCCTTCACACGCGCCGCGGCGAGACGCGCGGCATCGCGCGCTTTGATCAAATCGTCGCGCGTCGCATTCTCATCGTCCGCCGCGGACGAAAGCTCGAGACTCGGCTCCGGGGTAGCGACAGGAACTCCCGCGGCAGGCGGCCTGAGAGGTGCAGTGGCTGGCGCGAGCGGGACCGCGGGCGTTGATCCTTCGGTGGGCTTCTTCGGCACCGGTTCAATGCCAGACTTGAGCCGGGTTTCGCGTCCGGACTTCGTTTTGGCATCGGCAGCCGCTTTCATTTCCGCCGTTCCGGCCTGACCGGGGACGATGTTGCGGACAGCGCGACGACTCTTCAGTTTTTCCGCGAGAGTCTCGGCGGATTGCGGGCTGAGTCCGGACGTCGGCGTCGCGTTTGCGACTTCGGCGAGCAGCTTCATCACCTTCTGCCAGGGAAAGCGGATCTCGGTCTGATCGCCCGCCGGAATTTCTCGGGCAAAAATGTCCGGAACCCGCTTGTACACTTCGTGAAGGGGGATCGTCGTGTGCCCGCGCGCGATGCGCTCCGCGAGTTCGCTGAGATTGAATTTGAGCGGGGTCTTGGGATCGTGCGTGCCCGGCTTGAGCTGTGCCTGCGGGATTCGGCGGAGAAAATCGCCGAGATCGAGGGTCATCTCGCCTTCGTCACCAGGCGCTGGTTCTGCCGCCTTTTCCTTCTTCGGCGCAGGCGCCGGGCGGCGCATGTCGGCGGGACCGGGGATGCTCCCGGAGGCGGCTGCTCGGACGGCAGGATCGGGTGCGCGGCGCGTGGGACGCACGCGTTCGGCAGGGGCGGATGCCGGGTCGCCAGCGGCTCCCGGCATGGTCGTTTTCGGATCGGCCTCACCCTCGGGCGCAACGGGATCCTGCGCTTTGCGTTTAAAACGATCGAGAAAAGACATTGAGCCGAAAAGAGATAATGGGTTCAGCAGCTTGCAGTCCACTCTTCTGAGCAGATTGCAAACACAGAGGACTATACTGTCTTGAAAGATTCCGCGAGGCGAGTGTCTTTTTGCCCATCGTCATCGACGATCCACTCCCCGCACTCTGCAGCGAGCCGGGCCGGGAGCACTGCGACGATTCGGACCTTCTCCCCGAGATATTCGGTCTCGAGGATGCGCGCCTGGCGGTGAATGCGCGCAATCAAAGCCGTTTCGCTTTGTGGAATGCGGAGTTCGCCGGTGTACGAACCTTCCCCGACCAGCGCGCTCATCCGCTCCACGAGTTCGGTGATTCCCGCTCCTGTGTGGACGGAGATGAAAGCCGCGTCGGGGAAATGCTGCCGCAAACCCGCGAGCGTCGCCGGGTCTTCCACAAGGTCGATCTTGTTGAAGGCGACGAGCATCGGCCGCTCGCTGGCCCCGAGTTCGGCGAGGACCTTCATCGTGGTGGAGTAGAATTCCATCACTTCGGGCTGACTCGCATCGAGCAGGTGGATCAGGAAATCTGACATCGTCGCCTCTTCGAGCGTGGCGCGGAATGCCTCGACCAGCCCGTGCGGAAGGCGGCGCACGAATCCGACCGTGTCGGTGAGCAGCAGCGGCTGCTTGTTCGGCAGCGCGATCTTACGGGTGGTCGTGTCCAGGGTGGCGAAGAGTTTATCTTCGATCAGCACCTCGGCCCCGGTGAGGCGGTGCAGGAGGGAAGATTTACCCGCATTGGTGTAGCCCACGATCGCCGCATTCGGAACGGGCGCGCGCTTCCGGTCCTTTCGCTGGGTGGCGCGGGCGGACCGCACCTGTTCCAGTTCGCGGCGGCAGCGGTCGATCGACCCGCGAACCCGCCTCTTGTCCTGTTCGAGCTGGGATTCACCCTCGCCCTTCGCTCCGATTCCGCCGCCCTGGCGGACGAGATGGGTCCAGGCGCGGGTCAGTCGCGGAAGCGAATATTCCATGCGGGCGAGTTCCACCTGGAGGCGCGCCTCCCGCGTCTGAGCGCGTTTGGCGAAGATGTCCAGGATGACCTCGGTGCGGTCGATCACCGCGATGCCCGCCAGCATTTCCCAATTGCGTTGTTGGCTGGGGGAGAGCTCGTTATCGAAGATTATTACGTCGCATCCATACTCTTTTGCACGAGCCACGATTTCCTCTGCCTTGCCCGATCCGATCAGGTAACGCGCGTGCATTTCCCGGTGATGCACCAGCATCCGATCAATAATGGGAACGCCGAGCGTGTCGACGAGTTCACCGAGTTCAGCGAGCAGACTCACCGCCTCGGACCGCCCCGCTGACTCCACATAAGCGCCCACCAACAGCGCACGCTGCATCATTTTCGATTGCTCGTCGTTTTCAATCATCAGTTTGATCAGCCTAGCCGACTCATCGGAAAGCGCGACAAGCATTGTCGGCATTTTCCGATTGATTCCGTCCAGCCCGCTGCGTCGCCTAGCCCGTCGAGCCGCATCCGGTGAACCATGAGCCGTTGTTTATCCCTTCCCGATCGGACTGGTTTCTGCTTTTGCTTGCGGGCGAGCGCAAATCAATGAGCACCGAGCTGATGCATCCAGGCCGAATCCTGATCGGGGAAGACACCCCCGAGATCGCCTACTTGATGAAGGTCACCCTGCAGGCGGCTGGCTATTCCGTCGATATCTCCAACGACGGAGCGGAATGCCTCCGGCGAGCCCGCGAGACGCGACCCGATCTCGTGATCCTCGATATCATGATGCCGAAGATGCACGGCATCGAAGTGCTCAAAGCCCTTCGGCGCGACGCCGCCACCGCCGACATCGGCGTGATCATTTGCACCGCGAAGGATTTCCGCGGCGATCTGGAGGAGGCGCTCGAACGCGGGGCCACCAGTCTTCTGACCAAACCCTTCGAGGTTTCCGCCCTCGTCTCCACCGTCCAAGACTACTTCGACAACCGGGCCCGCTCCGGCGTCCCGCTCACGGCCGGCGTTACTGGTCCTACCGGGGTCCTCTACTCTCCGCACCTCGACCCGCGGCGTTGCCACTTCACGCTCTGGGGCAGCCGCGGCTCCACCCCCACGCCGGGCTCGCGCTACCTGCGCAACGGCGGCAACACCTCCTGCCTCTCGTTCGTGCAGGATGAAGACTACTACATCTTCGACGCCGGTTCCGGCATTCGGGAACTCGGCCTGGAGATCCTGAAAAGCCCAGTCCGGCGCATCCACCTCTTCATCACCCACACGCATTGGGATCACATTCAGGGATTCCCTTTCTTTGCGCCCGCCTATCAACCGGGGTTCGAGGTCACCATTTACGGTGCCGAGGGATTCGGCAAGGATCTCAAATCCGTCTTTCGCGGCCAGCTCGACCGCGACTACTTCCCCGTCCAGATGGAAGACATGCAGGCGTCGATCGAGTTCCGCAATCTGCCCTCCGATCCCGTGGTCATCGGTCCGGCAAAGATTTCCTGGGTTTCCGCCACTCATCCCGGCGCCACCGTCGGCTACAAGATCGCCGTCGCCGATCGCAAGATTGCCTGGGTGCCGGACGATGAATTCTTGCTCGGCTTCACCGGCGACCCGTCGCCGCTCACGCGGGATCACCACCTCGTTCAGCCCTTTGCCAATATGATCGACTTCCTCGCCGATGCCGACGTCGTCGTCCACGAGGCCCAATACACCAACGACGAATACCCGCAGAAGATTCGGTGGGGGCATAGTTCCGTCGGCAATGCTGCGGCCCTGATGAAAATGGCCGAAGTTCCGCGCTGGATCGTCACCCATCACGACCCCACTCACGACGACCGTTTCCTCGAGGAGAAGCTGAACGTCACGCGTTCAATTCTGCACCATCTCGACTGCAACACGATCGTGACTCACGGCTACGACGGGATGATGGAGTTCGTCTGAAGTAATCGCGGGAGGCCTGGGGCAAGCGTCCGGAACCCGCGGCCCGCTGCACCTTTCTCCTTTAGCCGCGGGCATTTAGCCGCTAGAATCCGCCCTTACCGTGCCGAATCCCGATCCTTCAGACATCCCGCGTCCCCTCTTTTCCCGCAGGTCCGACGTCGTGCCCGTACCTGCTCCCCTGTCCGACCCGCCCGCCGAGCGCGGCGAGAGTTTCCGCCCGCAGTACGTCAGCCTGCACGCCCTCCGCGAGCACGGCCACGGCCCGCGCAATCTCGCGTGGGGCGTCGTGACTCTCGTTCTCGCTCTGCTTCTCGTCGGCGCCTCGCTTTTCGTGGCCGCTTCCCGCGCCCTGCTGCCGCTACTTACCTGCCTGATCACTTTCACCGCGCTTTTCGTGCTCGCCCGGATGCATGTCTTCCGGCAGCGCAATGGCGGCTTCCTCGCCCTCGGCATCGTTGCCGTCTTCGGCGCCGCCATGCCGCTCATCGAACTCGCCTTTCACTCGATTGAGGAGTTTGTGAAGAATCGCCCCGTCTCCGTCCCCAGCGCCGCCAACGTGTCCGCACCCGGATCCGGCACCCATTCCTCCGCAGCGCCCAGCGGCGAAATCCTCGCCCTCACCGAAGCTTTCGCACTTCCGCTGCCCGACCCCAAGGCTGGCCCTCGCGTTCGCATCGTGAAGGACGCCCACGTCACCGTCGAAGGCAAAACCTACCTCGTTCGCGCCGGCGACGAGTTCGCCTTCGCCTCCCGCAAAGGCCGCGAAGTCACCGTCGCCGCCCGCGACCTCCTCATCGCCATCCCGAGCGACGCCACCGAAGTCATCGAAGAAAAAGCCCTCCTCCCGGCGAAGTCAGCGCCCGTCGCAAAGGCGCCGGTAGTCGCCGAGCCTCCCGAGGAAACTCCCGCTCAGCGCACCGCCAATGCCCAACGCGAAGCCATGGCCCGCTACCCCGCGCTCGGCATCAAGGGATCCCTGGAGAATCAGATGTTCGTGAATCTCTACACCGAGCTCCGCGACAATGGCGGTGACGACTTTTTTACCAACCCCGAGTGGCCGCTGGAACTCGCCGAGCTGCTCGCCAAACGCGAGCATTGGCAGCGCGGCGCCCCGCCCGCCACCACTGGCCCGAACGACCCGCCGGCGGAAAACGCTCCCCCGAACTAAACCTGACCGACCCTGTGGATGGGTCGAGCGCGGAGGGATCTCAGTCCGCCTTCCACTGCGTTCGCCGCCTCACGGCACGCCGACGAGCCGCGGCTTCGATCCCCACTCCGCACTCGCGCACCACCGCTCCCGGCACCCATGCTCCGCGGGGTTCATGAAGCCATCGACATTCATCGCTGCGCTGCTCTCCGCGCTGAGCCTCCACGCGGCCGAGCCGGTCCTCCGCAGCACGCGCGAGCTGCGCGCGATCTCGGGGGAATCGGCGGCGCTCCGGCAGCCCGTGCGTTTGCAGGCCGTCGTCACGCTCGTCGATGGTCCGCGCACGGCCTTCATTCAGGAAGATGGCGCGGGCAGTTTTCTCCACTTGAAGCCGGGGGCGCCCGAACTGCGATCGGGGCAGCGGGTCGAGGTCGAGGGGGTGACCTACGCCGGCCTTTACGTGCCCGGAGTCGAACCCACGTCGCTCCGCATCCTCGGCGAAGCAGCGCTGCCGGCCCCGCGTCCGGTCAGCTTCGAGCAGCTCGCGTCAGGGATCTTTCATTACGAGTGGGTGGAAGTGCGCGGCATTGTCCGGAGTTTTCGTGCCGACAAAAACGGCGCGGTGACCCTCGCGCTAGCACTCGGCGATGGCCGGCTCGAAATCCTTGCCGCATCCGCGGATCCCGCTGCGGCTGTGCGTCTCATCGATGCGCGCATCCGGCTGGCCGGACTCGCGGCCGGATTCATCAACGATCGCCGCCAGCTCGTCAGCCCGCATCTTCGCGTCGCCGATCTCTCCGGGCTGCAGGTCGAGGAAGCCGCACCGGCCGATCCCTTCGCCGTCGACGTCACGCCGCTTCTCCAACTCCGGCGCTTCCGCCCGGAAGGCGCGCCGGGTCATCGGGTGAAAGTCCGCGGCACGGTCACGCATCATCAGCCGGGGGAAGCACTCTTCCTCCGCGAAGATGCGCGCGGCTTGCTCATCGAAACGGGTGACGAAATCACCGTGCGCCCCGGCGACACCGTCGAGGCACTCGGCTTCGCCGAAATGGGCGCGTTCAGCGCGGTGTTGCGCGACGGAACCGTCCGCCGCCTCGGGAGCGGCGAAGCGCCCGCGCCGATCGTGGCGCGAGTGAAGGAGGTGAAAACGGGCAGCTACGACGCCGATCTGGTACGAGTCGAGGCGACATTGCTCGATGCCGTGCGCGGAGGAAATGGATTCACCCTCCTGCTGCGCGAAGACGACATCGGATTCGAAGCGCGACTCGTCGGACCCGGCGCCGTGGAACTCGCCGCGTTGCGGCCGGGCAGTCGTCTCCGCCTCGACGGCATCGCCCGCGCGACGGAGCCGGATTTTTCCAGCACCGGCTTCAGCGCACGCCAGCGTTCGTTTTCGCTCCTGCTCCGTTCGGCGGATGGCGTCGTGGTCTTGCGCGCCGCACCGTTTTGGAACGCGCGGCGGCTCGCGACCGCGCTCGGCGTGTTGGCGCTGGTGGCGGTCGCGATGCTGGCGTGGGCCGTGATGTTGCGCCGGCGCGTCGCGGCGCAGATGGCGATCATCCGCGATCGCACCCGGGCGGAAGCAGCGCTCGAAGAGCGCGAACGGATTGCGCGGGAATTTCACGACACGCTGGAGCAGGAACTCGTGGGACTCATGCTGCGGCTCGACGCTGCTGCGGCGCGGGTCACGGACGACAAGCCGCGCGAACTCCTGGCCGGCGCGCGGCGACTCGTGCAGGGCGTGCAGGCCGGAGCGCGCAGCCTCGTTTGGAATCTGCGCCAGCCCGCGCTCGAAGTCGCGAGTTTGCCGGAGGCGATTCGGCAAGCGGTCGCGGATCTGCGCGAGGGGCGGGAGATCGAGGTGACGACGGACGGTGAAGCGCAGCGTCTCCCGGCCGCGATCGAACACGAGCTTTTGCGCGTCGCGCAGGAGGCGGTGACGAACGCGGTAAAACACGGCGCGGCCAAGCGGATCGGCGTGGAGCTGGCGTTTCCGCCGGGTGAGGCGCGTTTGCGCGTCGCGGATGACGGCTGCGGTTTCGACCCGAACGAGGAGCGAGGGAAGCCGGGGCACTTCGGGCTGATCGGCATGCGTGAGCGCGTGACGAAACTCGGCGGAAGCCTGAGGATCACAAGTGAGCCGGGCCGCGGGACGACGCTGGAGGCGATCGTTCCGCGACCGGCCTGAAAATTTTCCATGTCCAAGCCCATCCGCATTCTCATCGCCGACGACCATCACGTGGTCCGCAGCGGACTCGCGGCATCGCTGGGGCTGGAGGACGATTTGGAGATCGTTGGCGAAGCGGAGAACGGAGCGCAGGCGATCACGATTTTCCGCGAAACGAATCCAGACGTCGTGCTGATGGATCTGCGCATGGCCGGCGGATCTGGAATCGAGACCACGGCTGCTTTGCGGACCGAAGCGCCCGACGCGCGGGTGATCATCTACACGACGTTCGACGGCGATGAAGACGTCTACCGCGCGGTGCAGGCCGGCGCGCGCGGCTATCTGCTGAAGTCGGCGCCGCGCACGGAGCTGCTCGCTGCGGTTCGTTCAGTCGCGGCGGGCGAGCGGTATCTGCCACCCGAACTCGCCAAGCGGCTGGCGGCGCGCGTCTCGGGGCCGGATGTGAGCGAGCGCGAGATCGAAGTGCTGCGGCTGATCAGCGCGGGCAAGAGCAACAAGGAGATCGGCGCGCTGCTCCACATCGCGGAAGACACGGTGAAGCGGCACGTGAGCAATATCCTGATGAAGCTCGGCGTGAGCGACCGCGCGCAGGCGGCGACGGAAGCGATCCGGCGCGGTTTTCTGCACCTCGACTAATCCCGCGTGATGCCACTTTTCCAACCTACCGCGGCGGATCGCGCGGCCGACAATGGCGCGCTACTCGGGCGCTTTCTTGAGGCCGTGGAGAGTCGCAAGTTGCAGCTCTATCCGGCGCAGGAGGCGGCGATCCTCGAACTCTTCGACGACAAAAACGTGATCCTCAACACGCCCACCGGTTCGGGCAAATCGCTCGTCGCGACCGCGCTGCATTTTCAGAGTCTCGCGCGCGGGCGGCGCTCCGTTTACACCTGCCCGATCAAGGCGCTGGTGAATGAAAAGTGGCTGGCGCTTTGCCGCGATTTCGGTCCGGAGAATGTGGGGTTGAGCACGGGTGATGCGACGGTGAATAACGACGCGCCGATCCTCTGCTGCACGGCGGAGATCCTCGCGAATATCGCGCTACGCGAGGGCGGCGCGGCCGCGGTGGATGATGTGGTGATGGACGAGTTTCACTACTACGCGGACCGCGAGCGCGGCGTGGCCTGGCAGGTGCCGCTGCTCACGCTGCCGCACTCGCGCTTTCTGCTTATGTCGGCCACGCTCGGCGACACCGCATTTTTTCAGGAGGAACTGACGCGGCGCAATGGGCGCGAAACGATCACCGTGGCGTCGACGGATCGTCCCGTACCGCTCGAATTCACCTACGCGGAAACGCCGCTCGCGCAGACGCTCGAAGCGCTCGTGACCGGCGGCAAGAGTCCCGTCTACGTCGTCCACTTCACGCAAGCCGAGGCGGCGCAGAGCGCGCAGGATTTCATGAGCACGAACGTCTGTTCGCGCGATGAGAAGGCGGCGATCGCGAATGCGCTGGAGGGCTTCAAGTTCAGCAGCCCCTACGGGCCGGAGATCAAGAAGTGGCTGCGTCACGGGATCGGGCTGCATCACGCCGGGCTGCTGCCGAAGTATCGCGTGCTCGTGGAGCAGCTCGCGCAGCGCGGATTGCTGAAGGTGATCTGCGGCACGGACACGCTCGGCGTGGGCATCAATGTGCCGATCCGCACCGTGCTCTTCACGCAGCTCTGCAAATTCGGCGGACAAAAGACGGCGATTTTGAGCGCGCGGGATTTTCACCAGATCAGCGGGCGCGCGGGGCGAAAGGGGTTCGATGATGTGGGCTGGGTCGTGGCACAGGCGCCGGCGTATGCGATTGAGAATCTGCTGCTCGAGCAAAAACAAGCGGGCGGCGGGAAGAAGTTCGTGAAGCGCAAACCGCCGGAACGGAACTTTGTGAACTGGGATGAGAAGACTTTCACCCGCCTGATCGCCGCCCCACCGGAGCGACTCACGAGTCAGTTTCAGGTCACGCACGGCATGCTGCTGAATGTGCTCAGCCGCCCGACCGATGGCTGCGCGGCGATGCGGGACTTAATCGCGGGCTGCCACGAAATGCCGAAAGCGAAAAAGGCGCTGACGCGGCGTGGCTGGCAGCTCTTTCGCGCGCTGGTGGAGCGGGGGATCGTCGAGTTCATCCCGCAGACGGCGGAAGGCGCGAAAGTGCGGGTGAACGTGGCGTTGCAGGACGATTTCTCGATGAACCAGACGCTGTCGCTTTACGTCCACGACACGCTGCCGCTCATGGATCCGCAGGCGCCGGACTACGCGCTCGTGGTGCTCACGCTCGTCGAGTCGATCCTGGAAGATCCCGATCTAATTCTTCGCAAACAACTCGACAAGGTGAAGGGCCAGGCCGTCGCGGAAATGAAGATGCAAGGCATCGAATACAACGCGCGCATGGAAGAGCTGGAGAAGCTCGAATACCCGAAGCCGAACCGCGATTTCATCTACTCGACCTTCAACGCCTTTGCCGCGCGGCATCCGTGGGTGGGGCAGGAAAACATCCGGCCGAAGTCGATCGCGCGGGAGATGTTCGAGGAGTTTCGATCGTTCGCGGATTACATCAAAATCTACGAGCTGCAGCGCGCCGAGGGCTTGCTGCTGCGGCATCTTTCCGCCGTCTACAAGGTGCTCGCGCAGACCGTTCCCGACGCGGCGAAAAACGATGCGCTGCGCGAGATGGAAATCTATCTCGCGACGATGTTGCGGCAGATCGATTCCAGTCTGCTCGAAGAGTGGGAGAAGATGCGCGATCCCAACTACCGGCCGCGCGGCGAGTCCGAGGAAGTGCGCCCGCCCGGCGCCGAGGAAGCGGCGCGCGACTTCACGCGCGATCGCCAGGCGTTCACCGCGGCGATTCGCAATCGGATCTTCACCTTCCTCCGCGCGCTGGTCAGCGGCGACTTGGACGCGGCGCTCGCGGCTGCGACTGCCGCGGACGACGAGCCATGGACGGGCGATCGACTGCGGCGTGCGCTGGACGCCTACTACGTCGAGCATGAAGTCCTGCGGCTCGATCCGGAAGCACGCAACCTCCGCCACACCTATGTCACGCCCGCAGAGGATCAGCGGAGCTGGCGCGTGCAGCAGATGCTCGTGGATCCGGCGGAGTCGAATGACTGGGTTGCGGAGTTTGCGATCGATCTCGCAGAGTCGCGCGCGGCGGGGGAACCGTGCCTGCGTTTCGTTCGGTTGGGGAGCCTGGTCTGAGAATGCGTCCCCAAATTGAAAAGAGCTCTGTCATCCCGAGCGGAGTGTAACGGAGCCTAGGGACCTCGGCCTTCGGAGATCGCGCCGTTCCCGGCAATCCGAGGTCCCTCGACTGCATTCTGGTCGCTCAGGCTCCCTGCATTCCGCTCGGGATGACAGCGCGTTTGATTTTGCCATCCTTTCTGGGCGAGACCGACATTCAAAAAAGCTCTGTCATCCCGAGCGGAGTGTAACGAAGCCGAGGGACCTCGGCTTTCGGGAGGTCGCGCGGTTCCCGGCAATCCGAGGTCCCTCGACTGCATTCTGGTCGCTTAGGCTCCCTTCATTCCGCTCGGGATGACAGTTGCTTGGACGGTCGGTACGCAAGCCAAACCAGCGCTCTACTTTTCCCGCCTCAGCGTGCCCTTTGCCGAATTAGCCTCTTTCGAAAACTGCGGCCGCTTCAGCCGCCGTTCGATGATCGGATCCTCTTCGGGCGCTTCGAAGGTTTCGCATTCGTAGGCGCCATTTTCACCACGGCGGAGCGTCAGCACCTGGTCGAAGGACCGGTCGCCTTCCGTGGCGAGCGAAAATTGGATGCGCGCGCTGTACTTCCCTTCGCTGTCCAGCTTGCCCTCCACCATCATCAATCGCCGCGCGCCGCGTTTGCCGGATTCCACGTAGGTGCCGGTGGTGAGCGATGGGTCGATGATCACCTCGATGCGGGTGGCGTCGCTCTCGGGCACGCCCGCACGTTGCCCCGTGAGCAGTCCGCCGAAATTCCCCGCAAACGACGGCGGCAGCTCGAACGTGGTGCGGGCGCCGGGTTTGATTTCGACACGATCGAAAAGCAGCGGGCGGACGGTGCGTTCGTCGGCGCCGCGCAGGGTGAGCTGGAAGATGCCGGTGGGGACGATGGCCTCGAGTTCGCTGCCAAATGGAATCCCGCGCGGGTAACGCTCGAGTTCGACGAACGCCTGTTCGTCGGGAAGCTGTGCGGTCATGCGGAGCACCGCGCGATCGTAGTCCGAGCCGTTGGGGCGTTCGAAGACGAGCGTGCCCGTCGCGCGCTTGAGGCTGGCGTCGTGCGGTTGAGCGAGATCGGCGGGGCTATTTAGCGGAATTTCCACGGGCTGAAATCCTTTTGCTTCCACCACGAGCTGCGCGGGGAAGGGGAGGTCGGTGCCATCGAAGCTCGCCTGCCAGCGGTCGCCCTCGTGCTTCAACTCGACCTCGCGCGTCCCGACCTTCGCCGTGGCGTGCGGCGGCAGGTCGCCTTGCAGTTGCACCACGGAGCTGCGGGTGAAAAAGCTACCGCCCTTTCCCGCGCTCATCTTATAAACGAGCCACGTCCCCGCGCCGCCGATCGCGCAGATCAGGAAGACGATGCCGAGGAGCAGCGGCCACGCGGAGGGCGAGCGCGGCGCGGTGCGGACTGGCGCGGGGCGCGACTTCGCCCGCGGCGCGGTCGGCGGCACTGCCGGCAGCGGAGGCGTGCTCGTGGCTTGCGAATCCTGCGCGGTGGGAAGTGGCGGCGGAATCGCGGGCGCCGGCTCCGGAATGTGAGTGGTGCTCGGGCTGGTCAGCGACGTGGAAGTGGAATGCGTGCGGGTGAGCGACGCGCCCATCAGCCCTTCGGCGATGAGCAGATCGGCGAGCAGTTCGCTGCACGTGGCGTGCACGAGTTGACCGCCGAGCGCGTGGGTGAGCAGACGATTGCCTTCGTCCGTGAGTCCCTCCACCTTCGGTACCTCGGGCGCAGGCGGCAAGGCGCGCGCGGCCAGCACGCGATGGATCAGTGCGGCGAATTGCCAACCCGGTTCGGTCGGCACTGGCGGGATCGGTTCCACCGCCGAGACATCCTGCAAACTGAGAAAGCGCGGCATGAGGAGTGCGCCGGCATTGCCCGGCCGCACAAAGATCCGCTGCGGATAGAGATCGGGCGCGGGCAGCCCGGCGGCGACCAGCGTGTCGCACACATTGGCGATCGTCTGGAGCAGCGGCCGCGCATCAGCGAGCCGCATCGCGCCGGCCGTCTTCGTGAGCGAAAGCAGGTCGCTGCCCGACGGCGCCTCCATCACCACCAGCGTGCGATCGGGATGCTCCCGCAGCCCCGACACGGCGAGCAGCGCCGCGGCCGGACGCCGTTGCAGGTGGCCGATGTTTTTGCGCAGGCGTTCCAGCGTCTTCGCATTCGCGAGCAGCGAGGGCTTGAGAAAGTGCAGCCACACCGTCGACTGATCCGTCAGCGACTTCGCGGCAAAGTCCGCCCCCGTCGGGCTGCTCCCGCGCTCGCCTTGCAGCGCGTAGCATTCCTCCACCGGCACGGCGATGCGCTCGATCACCGCTGGTTGCGGTGGTCCTGCCTCCTCCACCTCGCTGTCGTCGTCGGTGCCGGATTTGTAGATCGAAGTCGCCGCGGTCGGGAGCCCGAGTCCCGCCGCGCATTTGCCCAGCGCCGAGAGGAGTTGCGTCGCATTGGCGAAGCGATTCTCCGGCTGCTTCTCCAGCAGTCGCGCGAGCACCGCCTGAAAGGCTTGCGGCAACTTTTGCGGCAGTCGCGGCGCGTAGCTGTCGGCCTTAAGTCGGGCCGCCACCACGGCGGAGGAATTCCCCGGATCGGGCGGCGAGCCGAGGATCAGATACCAGAGCGTCATCCCCAGCGCGAAGAAGTCGCTGCGAATGTCGAGCGGCTGCACGAGGAGCTGCTCCGGGCTGGCAAAGAGCGGCGTGCCCACGAAGCGCTGCTCGATGGTGGGAATCTCATCGGGGTCAATCGGCTCCGCATCTTCATCCGCCGCGGCCATCACCAGCCCGAAGTCGATCAGCTTCGTGACGAGCGGCCCGTCCGGCGAGGCGAGCATGAGATTCGACGGCTTGAGATCGCGATGGATGAACCCTGCGCCGTGCGCGCATTGCAGCGCCGCTGCGACTTGCAGCCCGATCTGCACCGTCTGCACCACGGAGAGCGGGCCGTTGCGCTTCACATAGTCCGAGAGATCGCCGCCGCTGCAGTACTCCATTGCGTAGAAGAGCATCCCATCCGTCTCGCCAAAATCGAGGATCTGCGCGATGTGCGGATGCTGCAGCTTCGCCGCCGCGCGCGCCTCGCCGAGGAAACGCTCGCGCGCTTTTGGGTCGGCCATGAACCGATCGTTGATGATTTTCAGCGCGACGGTGCGCTCGAGGAAAATGTGGCGCGCCTTGTAGGTGCGCCCGAACGCGCCCTTGCCGAGGAGATGCTGTTTTCCGTCGGGCCCCGCGAGGATTTCGAAGCTACCGAACCGCATCCGCCCCTCGAAGGAGGCGGTGGACCGTGGGCTGGCTTTTTCGTCGGGCATCTGGAATGCGCAGGACTACCGCAAGCCCGCGGCGTTCTCCAGAGGAAAGCCGGGAGCTAAGCGGTTGGCGTGGGCGAAATGAGGTCCCACGGGATGTGCCGGTCGCGGGCAAAGCGGGCGAAAGCTTCGACGTGCCGGGCGAGGACGAGGACGGCGATCGCGGCGTCATCGGTGAGGCCGATGTCACCGACGAAATCAGGAATGAGGTCCACCTCCTTGTCGAGATAGAGCAGGGCGAAAGCGGCTTCGAGGTAGGCGGTGACGGGCAGGTCGTTCTCACGCTGCATGGCGCACTCTTCCACCACGGTGGCGAGGAAGCGGAGCTGCGGCTCGATCCGCGGATAACCGGGGACGGTGAAGCCGGTGAGGGATTCGCGGAGGTCGTCGAGCCGGGACGCGAGTTCGGCGAGATGGCGCGGGGTGAGGCGGCGGGCGCCGCTTTCGATGAATTCGTCGAGATCGGTGGAGGCAGGATTCATGGCCGCGGACTTAGCGTCGTCGTGAGCATCGCCAACTTCCGGGCGCGCATCTCGGAGGAAGAAAACATTGGCGCCGCGCGCGGGCCGCATGTTTCATGGCGCCCCTTTATGTCCAGCCAGTTCGGTCACGCATTTCGCATTTCCACGTGGGGTGAATCGCATGGTGGCGGCGTGGGGGTGGTGATCGATGGGTGTCCGCCGCGGGTGGAGCTGTGTGAGGCGGACATCCAGAAAGACCTCGACCGGCGCCGGCCGGGGCAGAGCGAGATCGTGACGCCTCGGGATGAAGCGGACGCGTGCCGGATTTTGTCGGGCGTCTTCGAGGGGAAGACGCTGGGGACGCCGATCTGCGTGGCGGTGATGAACAAGGACGCCAGGCCGGATGCCTATCGTGAGATGGAGCAGGCGTTCCGGCCTTCGCATGCGGACTACACCTATCAGGCGAAGTACGGGATCAGAAACTGGCAGGGTGGGGGACGAGCGTCCGCGCGAGAGACGATCGGGCGCGTGGCGGCGGCCGCGGTGGCGAAGCAGGCGCTGAAGTCGATCGCGCCGGCGCTGGAGATCGTGGCGTATGTGAAGACGATCCATGAACTGGTCGCGACGGTGGAACCGGAGACGGTCACCTTCGATCAAGTGGAGGCGAACATCGTGCGCTGCCCGGACGCGCCGATGGCAGAGCGGATGATCGAGTTCATCAAGGAGGTGCGCGGTGAAGGCGACAGCGTCGGTGGCGTGATTGAATGCGTGATTCGCGGGCTGCCGCCGGGGCTGGGCGAGCCGGTCTTCGACAAGCTGGAGGCCGAACTGGCCAAGGCGATGATGAGTCTGCCGGCGACGAAGGGATTCGAGATCGGCAGCGGCTTTGCGGGCACGCGGCAGAAGGGATCGGAGCACAACGACGCCTTTGTGATGGAAGCGGGGCGCGTGCGGACGACCACGAATCGCTCGGGCGGAATCCAAGGCGGGATCAGCAATGGCGAGCCGGTGTTTTTCCGGATCGCGTTCAAGCCGACGGCGACCATTTTCCAGGCGCAGCAGACGGTGACGATGAGCGGTGAAGCGACGGAGCTAAAAGCGCGCGGGCGCCATGATCCGTGCGTGCTTCCGCGGGCGGTGCCGATGGTGGAGGCGATGGCTGCGCTGGTGGTGATCGATCATGCGCTGCGGCAGCGCGGGCAGATGGGGGCGTGAATTCCGTCGAGCCTTGAGATCGAGCAAAGTGCGACCATACTGCGAACCATGATGCCGCCGAGCGCTACCTGCTACCAGATGACGGCCGAGGAGTATTTCCAGCTCCCGGAAGGACCGCCGCATTTCCAGCTCATCGATGGCGACCTGTATATGTCTCCCAGCCCCCGACGGTATCATCAACGTATCTCCATGCACCTCAGCGGGCTCCTCTACGCTTTTGTCGAGGAGCACTCCATCGGAGAATTGTATGCCGCACCGAGCGACGTGCAGCTCGCTGACGACACGGTGGTGGAGCCCGATCTGTATTTCGTGAGCCACGCCCGGGCGCACATTCTCACGGAGCAAGGGACGCACGGTGCGCCGGATCTGGTCGTGGAAATCCTCTCGCCGAGCACGGCCAAGCTGGATGTCGGAAGGAAACGCGAAATTTATGCCGCGAGCGGAGTGACCGAAATGTGGGTCGTGGTGCCTGAAAAGCGTGTGATCGAGGTGTATCGATTCGCGGAAAATGCGGCGCTGCCGGTTGCGACCGTGGCGGTGGGTGAAGTGTTGCGGTCGCCCTTGTTTGCCGGACTGGATCTGAAAGTCGTGGACGTGTTTCGCGATTGATCGTGGCGACCTCTCGCGACCATTCCCGATGCCGCTGATCCTCGTCGCGGTCGCGGGGATTTTTGTCCTCTTCAAGACCTGGCACGGCTGGCGGCTCGGCGTGGTGCGGCAGAGTATGAGCGTGCTGGCGGCGCTGCTCGGCGTGGTGGCGGGAATGCTCGCGGCAAAAATCGCGGGCCCGCTGCTCGGGCAGGTGCTGCCGTTTCCGGAGCGGGCGCTCGCGCCGGTGGGGGGAATCCTCGTGGGCTTCGTCGTCTACCTGGTGCTGGCGCTGCTCGGCGCGGTGCTTTTCAAGCGGACCAAGGAGCAAGGGGTTTTGCCGGTGCGGCTGCTCTACGGTGCTGGCGGGGCGTTGATCGGAGCGGCTTACAGTTTATTTCTCGTCGCGGTTTTTGCGATTGGCTTGCGGCTGACCGGCACCATCGCGGAGACGAAGCTCGCATTTGAAAAGACGCCTTACCTCGCCGCGAGCCGGCCGGTGCCGCCCGAAGGTCTGCTGGGGGCGCTCGCCACGCTGAAACGTCGCGCCGAAGACAGCCCGCTGGGCGCGATCCTCGGGCGCTTCGATCCGGTGCCCGACTCGGCTTACGCCACGCTGGGCAAGCTCAGCAAGGTGGTGGGGAATTCGCGCGCGATCGAGCGTCTGCTCTCGGGGCCGGAACTGCGGCCGGTCGTGGAGCATCCGAAGGTGGTCGCGATTTTTCGGGAGCGGGGGATTCAGCAGATGGTCGTGGACCGGCGCTACGCGGCGCTGCTCGCCGAGCCGCGGATCGTGGCGGCGGCGGACGATCCCGAAGTCGCCGCGCGGCTGAAGGCCGTGGACTGGAGCAAGGCGCTCGACTACGCGCTGCGGAAAGAAGTTGAGCGATGAGGGTTGAGAGTTGAGAGGCGGTTTTCTTTAATGCGAATGGTTTCCGTAAGCGCCCCTCAACTCTCAACTCTCAACTCTCAACTCTCAACGCTCCTTGACCCGCTACATCCCCACCATCGGACTCGAAGTCCACGTGCAACTGAAGACCCGCAGCAAGATGTTCTGCGGCTGCGCCGTGGAATATGGCGCCGGGCCGAATACGAACACCTGCCCGGTGTGCCTCGGCTACCCCGGCGCGCTGCCGGTGATGAATGAGGAGGCGCTGAAGATGACCGCGCTCGCGGGCCTGATGCTCGGCTGCCGAATCCCCGAAGTCTGCAAATTCGACCGGAAGAATTACTTCTACCCGGACATGCCGAAGAACTATCAGATCACGCAGTTCGATCAGCCGATCTGCGTCGGCGGCGCGGTGCCGCTGCACGATTTCGCCTATCCGAAGGACGTGCAGAAGAACATCCTGCATCCGGGCAAAAGCATCCGGCTCACGCGCATCCATCTGGAGGAAGACGTGGCCAAGTCGCAGCACTTCGAAACGAGCACCGGCATCGACTTCAACCGCGCTGGCACCCCGCTCATGGAGATCGTGAGCGAGCCGGAGATCGAGACGCCGGAGGAAGCCTTCGCGTATCTCACTTCGCTCCAGCAGATCCTCATCTACGGCGGCGTGAGCGACGCGGACATGGAAAAGGGACAACTGCGCTGCGATTGCAATGTGAGCGTGCGGCCTGCGGGCACATCCGAACTCGGAGTGAAAATCGAAATCAAGAATATGAATTCGATCAGTGGCGTCCGCCGCGCGCTTGCTTACGAAATCGACCGGCAGACCGCAGCGGCGGAGCGGGGCGAAAAGCTCGTGCAGTCCACACGCCGCTGGGATGACGCGAGCGGGCAGACTTTCCAGATGCGGATCAAGGAGTCTTCGCACGACTACCGCTACTTTCCCGACCCCGACCTCATCCCGGTGAAGACCACGGTCTTCATGCCCGAGGTGCGCGCGCGCCGGCCGGAGTTGCCGGGCGAGAAACGCGATCGCTTCGAGCGCGACTTTGGCGTGACCGCCTACGACGCCGCAGTGCTCGCGAGCGAAAAGGCGCTGGCGGAATATTTTGACGCCGCCGCAAAAGGATCGCGGAAGCCTAAGCACGTGGCGAACTGGGTGATCAACGATCTACTCAGCGCACTCGCGACGTCGGAGAGAACGATTGCCGATTGCCCCATCTCCGCGCACGCGCTCGACGAACTCGTGAACCTGATCGACGACGGCAAGATCAATAACAAGCAGGGCAAGGACGTGTTCCTCGAAATGTTTGCCACCGGCAAAGGAGCTGCCGAGATCGTGCGGGAACGCGGGCTCGCGCAGGAGAGCGACGCAGGTGCGATCGAGGCGCTGTGCGCGCAAGCCATCGCTGCGAGTCCCAAGGCTGTGGCCGAATTCAAGGCCGGCAAGACGCAGGCGATCAACTCCATCAAAGGCCAGGTGATGAAGCTCTCGCAAGGGAAGGCGAACCCGAATGTCGTGGGTGAAATCCTCGCCCGTCTGCTGGCTCAATAGGAGGGTGATGAAACGCAACGCACTGCTGCTCAGTGTCGCTCTCGCGCTAGGCTGCCAGGCCGTTGCGGCGCCGAAGAAGTCCGCCGAGAAGCCGCGCGTCTATCCTAAGATCATCGACATGACGTCACCTTCGACGACTGATGAGCCGGCGAGCGGGAGACTAATATCCAGCGCAATCAGCGGCCTCGATTTTCGCTTCCTGCGCGATGCCACGCTGGCGGGATTGTTGCAGGCTTATCTCGGAGACTTGGCAAAAGCGAAGGGAGCTGCCGAACAGGTGCGGCGAATGGGCGATACCTTTACCGCGACGCAGGCGGAGGAAAGTCTCCAGCTTCAGCGGCTGGCTTCACGCAAGGGCGTCGCCGTCCCTCTCGACGCGTCCGCAGTGCGGACACACCTCCCCGGCGGTGTGGAAACGCTGGAAGGGTTGAAGTTCGACAAAGCGGTGATGGAGCATCTGGTGGCCGCGAACCGCCTCGCCGTTTCCGCCTACGAAGCCGGAATGAAATCGCAGGATCAGGACATCAAGGCCTTCGTCGAACAGATGCTCCCCGTGGCCAAAGCCCGGCTGCAACTCGCGAGTAAGATGGCCGGCGCCCAGGAACGCCCGAGCGGTGTCCCGCAATTCCGCAACA
>JANPHH010000254.1:0-1939 GCA_031424375.1 Chthoniobacter sp.
TGAAAATCCGTCCTGCGTTCTGCCGCTTTGCACCGGTCGTCCCCGCCCGGTGTCAGCCTCGACCCCGGACGGTCACTTGGCGACCGAAGGGCCGTTCACTGCCGGATCAACTGCGTCGAAACGAACGTATGATAGGCGGGGCAGCGGGTGAGCAGTTCGTCGTGGGAACCCTGATCGAGGATCCGTCCGCCGCTGACCATCAGGATGCGGGGCAGGTGGGTCACGGTGGAAAGCCGGTGGGCGATGATGAGGGTGGTCCGGTTGCGCATCAGTTCCTCCATGGCCACGCGCAGTTCGCTTTCCGTGCCGGCATCCAGCGATGAGGTGGCCTCGTCCATGAGCAGGATGGGCGAGTTTTTCAGGAAGGCCCGGGCGATCGCGAGTCGCTGGCGCTGACCGCCGGAGAGCTTCAGGCCGCGTTCGCCGACCTGGGTGAGATAACCTTCGGGGAGTGATTCGATGAAGGTCCCGGCGCGGGCGGCGGCACAGGCCGCGCGCACTTCGGCGTCGCTCGCCGCGGGATTTCCGTAGCGCACGTTCTCGAGGATGGTGTCGTCGAAAAGCACGGTGTCCTGCGGCACTACCGCGATTGCTTCGCGCAAGGAACCCAGGGTGATGGATTGCGCGTCCCGCCCGTCCACCAGGATGCTCCCTCCGTCGGGCGTGTAGAACCGGAGGAGGAGATTGAAGAGCGTGGTCTTGCCGGCGCCACTTTCCCCGACGATGCCGACCCGCTCTCCCGCGGCGACGCGGAGTGACAGGTCGGACAGCACCTGCTCCCGCTCGTGATAGCCGAAACTCACCCGGGCAAACTCGACGTCTCCCCGCACGGGACGGGCGAGCGGAGTAGCGCCAGGCGCATCGTGTTCGGGGATGATGGCGGCGGTTTCTTCCAGGCGGTCGAGAGCCACATTCAGGTAGCGCCACTGCGCGACCTGGGTGGCGAGGTTGCGCGCATTGGGGAGCAGGAAAGCGAGGTAGATGAGAAAGGTGATCAGCTCGTCCGCCCCGAGATCGCCCGTGGCGATGAGGTGGCTCCCGTAGAGGAGCACCACGAGAAAATTCATCGATGCCATGGCGACGAGTAGCGGCTCCATGAGTGCCGTCACCAGCGCCTCCTTGCGCTGGACGTTGAGAAGCTGCTCCTGGCGCTGCTCGAATCTCCGCTGTTCCCGCGCTTCCGCGCTGAAGGCCTTGACCACCTCGATGCCGGTCAGCAGTCCGTGCAAGCTCGCGACCATGGCTTCCATCGCATTCATTCTCCCCCGCTGGAGATTGCGGGACTGGCCGTTGATGATCCGCAAGCCGAGGGCCATCAGCGGGGCGATGCAGGCGCTGAAGAGGGCGAGCTTCCAGTTCACCAGAAAGAGCATCACCGTGCCGCCGCCCATCAGGATCACCACCCCGAGAAAGCCGCCGAAGCCGCGTTTGATGAACCAGTCCACCTCGGCCACGCTCCCGGAAAGGCGCTCCATGAGGCGCCCGGTGGCGGCGTCGCGGTGGTAGCCGACCGGCACCCGCAGGAGCTGCCGCACGTAGTCGCAGCGCAACCGCGCCGTCACCTCCTGGGCGACTTGGAAGAGCAGCACCGTCGAGGCGTAGCCGGCCGCGGCCAGCGAGAGAAATCCCGCCACGACGGCCAGTCCGATGCCGGGGGTCAGCGTGATCTTGTGCAGGTGAATGGCGGCGCCCAGCATGACCTTCGCCAGCAGTGGCAGCGCGAGAAGGCCGAAGCAGGTGAACGTCATCGCCGCGAGGGAGAGGAAAACCTTCGTGCGATGGGGGGCCAGCAAGCTCACCACCCGTCGCAGCGCGCCGTGCCGTGGGGACGGGCGCTCTTTGGGAAATGAGGCGGGGGGCGCGGTCATTTTGAGCTCAGGCAGGGTTGGCGGTGCGTGGAGACTTCGTTCAAAATGAGCTCCGCCACGCGGTCCAACAC
>JANPHH010000255.1:0-11940 GCA_031424375.1 Chthoniobacter sp.
GAGCATGGCGATGTTGGTGTCGACATCGCGCGGACACCGGGCGAGGTTGCTGCAGCGACCGAAACCTTCCTGAAGCTGGGAGCGCAAGTTCGCGATGGCGAGGCGCCATCGCCGGCACGCGGGGCGCGTGCGCTCCCCAGCCACACCGCGGAGCTCACGCTGAGGACTAACACGGCCAGCACGGCGCCGTAGAGTGGCAGCTTGGATTTCCTCGGCGGCGGCTGCACCGCAGGCGGCGGGGCAGGCACGGCGGGCAGCGGCGATTCGATGGCCACCGCCGGCGGCGCGATCGCCGCCTGCACGCGCTCGATTTCGGCGATCAGTTCTTCATAACTGGCGTGGCGTTCGCGCCAGACTTTCTTCAGCATCCGGGCGACCAGCCGGGCGAGCGGGATGGGAAGCTGGGGCATCACCTTCAAGATCGCCGGGGACGGCGCGCTGAGGTGCTGGTTGAGCACGGTGAGCGGGTCGCGACCTTCATAAGGCACCCGCCCGGCGAGCATGTGAAAGCGCGTGCAGCCGAGGCTGTAAATGTCGGCCCGGAAATCGATCTCGCGGTCGCCCCGCGCCTGCTCGGGGCTGATGTAGAGCGGCGTGCCCATCATCGAGCCCGTCTGGGTCAGCCCGGTGGTGTCGCCACCCAGCGCCTTGGCCAGGCCGAGGTCGCCCAGCTTTACGTCGCCCTGGGCGGTGAGGAAAATGTTGCCCGGCTTGATGTCGCGGTGGATGAGCTGGCAGGTGAGCCAGCCGCACTCCAGCGCGCGGGCCACGGCGAGGGTGATGCGCAACGCCTCGGCCGGGGGCAGCCCGCCGAGGCCCATCTGCTGGGCGAGCTTCAGGCGATCGGAGAGGGTGTCGCCCTCGACGAGTTCCATGGCGATGTAGTGGAGGCCAGCAGCTTCGCCCGAGGTGTAGATGCGGACGAGATTCGGATGCACGACGCTGGCCGCGAGCCGCGCCTCGCGCTGGAAGCGGAGGACATCGGCCGCCATCTGGCCGGGGAGGATTTTCAGCGCGACGACACGGTCGAGCGACCGCTGCCGCGCGCGGTAGACGGCGCCCATGCCGCCCTGCCCCAGCTTGCTGATGATCTCGAAATCGCCGATGACCTCGACGCCGCTGGCTCCAGCGCCGGGGAGCAAGGTGCCGCCCGGCGTGCGCGGGGTGCCAGGCAGTTCGTCGAGCGTGACCTCGGAGGCGGGAGCAGGCTCTCCGGCGAGCGTCGGCTGCTCGTCAGGAGGCAATGCGGGAGCTGCTTCTTCGGACTCGTCGGCCATGAGCGGAACGCATACCGAAGTGGGCGGCATGCCGCGAGGGGAAAACGCCGGAGCGGGGGGCTATGACCGTCGCCACTCTTGCTCGGCCGGCTGCCCCTGTCATCGGTCCTAAGCCGCGGAAATCGGCGGGGCGATGCGGCTGCCCGGCGTGGGGGTATCGCGCTTCTCGACCTTGTCTCCGGGATACGCGACGCGGCTGTGCATCATGCTCTGCAGCGTCTTGCGGAAGCTCTCGCAAATGTCGTCGAGTTCGCGCAGGGAGAGGTCACACTCCTTGAGCTGGCCGTCGACGATGCGCTTTTGCACGAGGTCGGTAATGAGCTGGTCGATCTTTTGCGGCGTGACGCGCTCGAGGCTGCGCGAGGCGCTTTCCACCGAATCGGCGAGGCTGACGATCGCGGCTTCCTTGGTCTGCGGGCGCGGGCCCGGGTAGCGGAAGCTCTCCTCGCGCACTTCGGGGATGTCCTCCTCGCGGATGTTCATGATCTTGCCGCCGGCCCGCGCGTCCTCCTGCTGCTGCAGCGCCCGCTTGTAGAAATAGAAGACGGTCGAAGTGCCGTGGTGCTGCTGGATGAAGTCGATGATCTCCTGGTTGAGCCGGTGTTTGAGCGCAAGGTCCACGCCTTCCTTCACGTGGGCGACGATGATCAGCGCGCTCATCGTCGGCGCGAGTTCGTCGTGCGGATTACGGTCGCGCCGCATGTTCTCGGTGAAGTACTCGGGCTTCACGAGCTTGCCGATGTCGTGAAAGTAGGAACCGACGCGGCACATGGTGGCATGGGCGCCGATCGCCTCCGCGGCGGCCTCGGCGAGATTCGCAACGACGAGGCTGTGATGGTAGGTGCCGGGGGCCTCGATCGTCATGCGCTTGAGCAGCGGGTGATTGAGGTCGGCGAGCTCCAGCCAGGAGATGCTGGTGGTGATGCGGAAGAGCGATTCGAGCAGCGGCAGGATGCCGCCGACGATGAGCGCGGTGAAGAAGCCGCTCGCGACGGCGAGCAGGCTCTGGGTGCCGATCGCCTTCCACGGGGTGGTGCTGAGGGATTCCCAGACGATCGGACCGATGAGGCCGAAAATGAGGGCGAGAATCCAGGTGGCGAGCCCGACGTAAATGCCGGCGCGGATAAGCTTGCTGCGGCGCCGGACCTCGATGGTGACGAAGACGGCGATGAAACCGCAGATCAGGCTCATCACGAGGAAAAAGGCGTCGATCTCCTTGTAGACGATCGATCCCCAGAGGCTGACGAAAACCGCGGCGTAAAGGCCGTGGTTTTTGCCCAGCAACACCGACAAGGCGAGCGGGGCAAAAGCGTACGGGATGGCGAGCCGCCAGAGCTGGGCACGTTCGACGGGCGTGAACAGACCGGCGCCGGTCTGATGGTCGGCGGTGACGAGGATGAGCTTCACCAGCGTGAGTTGGATGAGGCTCACTCCGAAGATGAGGAGAAGCCGCGAGTTTTTCGCAAACGTCTGCGGATGATTGATCCAGAGCTGCGCGACGGCGGTCAGGAAAATCAGCGCGGCGATGAAGACCTTCTGCGTGGGCTGCGCACGGAAGTCGGAGTAAATCAGCGCGGACAACCCGACGAAAAAGCCCACGAGGATGGCGAACTTGGCCGCGGGTCCGTGCTCGAGCGTTTCGAGCAATTCGCTCTCCGTCCGCCGCCGTCGAAATTTCGACGAAGCGAGGCCTTTCTTGACTAGGCGCTGTCTTTCAAAAAAACCGAGCATGGTGCCAAGCGGAGGCGAGGGTCACGCGACGCGCACGGGAAATCAACGCTTTGTTTCGGGCTCGCCCGTGCCCCGGTGGCGGCGGTAGGCGCGGACGATCGACTGGACGAGTTCGTGCCGGATGACATCGCTTTCGCCGAACTGGCAGAACTGGATGCCCTCGACGTTTTTCAGGGCCTGCATGGCTTCGATGAGGCCGGAGCGTTTGTTTGACGGGAGATCGATCTGCGTGTGGTCGCCGGTGATCACGGCCTTCGAGTCCGCACCGAGCCGGGTCAGAAACATGAACATCTGTTCCGTGGTGGTATTTTGCGCTTCATCCAGGACGACGAACGCGCGGTTCAGCGTGCGTCCGCGCATGTAGGCGAGCGGGGCGATTTCGATCACGCCGCGCTCCATGTAGCGCTGCAATTCCTCGCTCTCGATCATGTCGTAGAGCGCGTCGTAGAGCGGCCGGAGGTAGGGCATGATCTTCTCCTTGAGATCGCCGGGGAGAAAGCCGAGCGCTTCGCCCGCCTCGACCGCCGGCCGGGTGAGGATGATGCGCGTGACCTGCTCCTGCTTCAGCGCCTGCATGGCCATGGCCATGGCGAGGTAGGTCTTGCCCGTGCCCGCCGGGCCGATCCCGAAGACCATGTCGCCCGTCTGGATGGCGCGCAGATAAGAACGCTGGCCGGTCGTCTTCGGCACGATCGCGGGCCGGCGCGGCGAGATCTGGATGCGCGTGTCGAGCAGTTCATCGAGGCCGGATTCCGTCTCCGGCTCGGCGACGGCGCGCAATGCGTAAAGAAACTCGTGCTTGCGAATGGTGAGCCCGTTCAGCCGCGCGCGGTCGAGCTGCTCGAAGACCCGGCGCGCCTTGTCGATGTCGGCCGGCTCACCTTCAAAACGCAGCCACCCTTCGCGAGTCGTTGCTTTTACCGCCAGCTTCTCCTCGAGGGCCTTGAGAAGCTTGAGATCGTTCGCGTAGAGCGATTGCAGCGTGCGCCCGCTGTCGAACTGGAGCGTTTGAGCTTCGGACATTTGAGGCGGTCAGGAGCGGAGCTCCCGACCATCGGTCGCTACCGAAACCCGTAGGCCAGCGACCAAGTCGTCCGCTCTTCCGGCGATTTTTCGATTTCCACGATCAGGTAGTAGGACCCCGTTTTCTTCGGCACCACCCGCGCGGCGGCGAAGTGCGGCTTCGACCACGCCTCGACTTCCGCGAGATTCCCTTCGCTGTCGTAGATGTGGACGGAAATCTTTGCCGTCTTGGTGTCCGTGCCCATCCAGAACCAGTATTCGTTGCCTTTGAAAAGCTGGTGCACGATGGCTTTGGTCCCCTTCACGGCGAGATCTCCGCCCCAGTAGTCTTCCCGGACCGTGAAGCCTTCCTTCACATAGGGATCGGCGGCTTCGAGGGCGAAGGAAAGTGCGTCGTCGATGGTGGCGCGCGCCCCTTGGGCGCCGAGCGAAACCGCGAGGAGGAAGCTGAGCAGGATACGTTTCACGAGCGGGGGTCTTCGGTTACTGAACCTTCGAGTTGATGGCTTTTACGACGTCTTCGGCGATTTTGCCGATGTCCTTGACCGTCTTCTCGGAAATCTGGGTGCCATCGTCGATGCCGACGAGCGGGCGGATCTCAAGGATCGCCTTCTGCGCCTTGGTCACCACGGGGTTTGCTTTGATCTTCGACTTCATGTTCGCCAGCCGCTTCTCAAAGAAATCGAGCAGCACCGGCTGATGGAGCAATTCGGCGCCATCCTTGGTGTAATTGGCCGCCACCACTTTGGTCAGTGCCTCGGTGCCGCGCAGCCAGCCCCCGAGGCTGACGAGTTGGGAAAGCTGCTCGCTCTTCAGCGCGACCATCGCATCGCGGACGCTGTCGAGCGTCTTGTCGAGTTCCTTGCGGACGACCGCCCACTCTTTTTTGTCCGCCGCGTCGGTGATCGCCTTTGCGCGGGCTTTCACTTCCTTCTCCACGCTCAGAGCGCGGGCGAGGACGAGCACGGCATTGCCGATATTCTTCACCTCGGCGGCATCCTCGGCTTCCACGGCGATGAAGCCCTCGGCGATGATCGTGCCGAGTTCGAGCGCGATCTGCGCCTGCTCGCCCACGGGTTTTACATTCGCCATGCTGGCGCGCTGGACGGCGTTCCAATGGACTTTGCCGAGCTTGTCGAGGACGCCGAAGATTTCGCTCGGCACCGGGACGACGACATCGTCGATCAGTTTCGCCTGCTGGGGAAGCTGGCTCACGTCGATGCGGGCCGCCGGCTTGCGGGCGGGTTCGTCGCCGGGCTCAGCGAGTGCGAGGGGACTGAGGGCGACCAGCGCGAGGGCGGCAAAAGCTTTCTTCATAGAGGAGACCATTCCGATGAAACGGGTCCTGAATCAACCAAGCGTGTGGGTGGGCAGCAAGGTTTCTTTTGGAAGGGCACCGCGAGATTTCCCGTTTCCGCGGCCTTTTTTGGCACGATACGGTCTCTCATGCCCCTGCCCTTCCGCCTGCTTTTCCTCACGTGGTGGATCGCTTTGGGTCGCCCGTTTTTGGCCGGCGGAGCCGAACCGGAGGCCGCAGCGGACGCCCGCACGCTGCACCTGCTGTGTTGGTCGGAATACGTGCCCGCCGCGGTGATCGAAAGCTTTACCAAAAGAACCGGGGCAAAAGTGGAGGTGGAGAATTACAACTCCAATGACCAGATGCTCGCGCGGCTGCGGGAAAGACCTCGCACCTTCGACCTCGTGCAGCCGAGCCAGTACTACGTGGAATTCCTCGCCGCAGCCGGTGGGCTCGAGCCACTCGATGCCACGCGCATTCCGAACCTCGCCCACCTCGATCCCAAATACCGCGGCCTGTCGCACGATCCGCAGAATCGCTTCAGCGTGCCCTGGCTGGTGGGGACGGTGGGCATCGTGGTGAACACCGCACGGGTGAAAGAACCCGTGACCGCGTGGTCGGATGTCTTTTCCGGGAAATACGCCAGCCGCATCGTGGCGGTGGACGACCCGCGCGAAATGGTCGCCTGGGCGCTCGCCTCGCTCGGCCTGCCGATCACCGACATCAGCGACGCGAATCTCGCCCGCGTCGGCCCGTGCTCGCAGAGTGGCTGCCCCAGGTGAAGGTCTTCGATTCCGACAGCCCGAAGACCGCCCTCCTCCGCGGCGACGCCGATGTGGGCATCGTCTGGAGCGGCGAGGCCGCGCTGCTCTGGGAACGCGACCGCAGATTCGAATACATCCTGCCCACGGCGGGAGCGCACCTCTTTCTCGACAGCCTCGCCATCCCCGTGGGTGCGCCGGAGAAAGCGCTCGCCGAAGATTTCATCAACCACTGCCTCGATCCGGAAATCAGCGTCCTGATCAGCAATGCCTACCCCTACACGAATCCCAACCTCGCTGCCCGCCGCCTTCTCACGCCAGCGCAGCTCGCCAATCCCGCCAGCTACCCGCCCGGCGACCCGCAACTCGCACCCCTCCGCAACGTCGGCAACGACGCCCGTGCCGTCACCGGACTCATCCGCGAACTCCGCGGAAAATAGGCCTGGGCACCGAAGTGAGGTTGCCAAAAAAAACATTTCCCAACTCAGAATCCCGCGGCGTCAATCAACGCGTCCGCCGAAGGCTCGGCCGCGGCGGAATCAAAAAGTTTCCGCGTGTAGAGAGAACCCCCGGCACCGCTGAGGTGTCCCGATTGCCCCTAAATGAAAATGAAATCCAAGACCCGTTCGATTGCCGTTTGCCTCCTCCTCATCGCCACCCTTTGCCCGCTCGGGTCGCTGCCAGGCACACCCGCCGCAGCCGAGACGGCACCACCCACCGTGAAGGTCGGCGACTCACTCGATATCAAATTCACCGCCCTCGATGGCCGCGAGGTGGACCTGGCAAAAATGCGCGGCAAGGTGGTCCTCCTCGACTTCTGGGCGACGTGGTGCGGGCCGTGCATCGGCGAGCTTCCCCATGTCCTGGAGGCTTATCAGAAATTCCACGACAAGGGTTTCGAGATCGTTGGCATCTCCTTCGATAAAGACAAAGGAGCGCTCGAACGCCTGACCAAGGAGAAAGGAATGACCTGGCCGCAATACTTCGACGGCAAGGCATGGAAAAACGACTTCGGCGTGAAATACGGCATCCACGGCATTCCCACGATGTGGCTCATCGACAAGGAAGGCCGGGTCGCCTCCACCAGCGCACGGAAGGACCTCGCCGGGCAGGTCGAAAATCTGCTCGCTGCGAAGACACCGTAGTCCACCGGATCCGAACGGCTCAGTGCCGGCTCAGCGCAAGATGATCCTCTGCTCCGGCGCGGAGGCTGGCTCCTTTCCGGGGATCGATGACTCCACTCCGGGAACCGCTTGCAGCAGAACTCCGTTTCGCTTTCTCGCGTTTTCGACAAACGGATTGTTCTCCCCGAACATCGACCACGGCCCGCGCGGGACATCTTTGAATTCGACAAACTGCCAGTCGGTCACGTCGGTGGACGACAGGCTCAGGAAATCCCGCACCGCAGGCGAGACGCCGAGCCCGGCACCTTGATTGGCATTGGGGCGCGGGCGTTCGTCGCCGAAGACGTATTGCCAATGGTCCGCGCGGAAGGGACCGCAGTCGCTCCATTGCGCGAAACAGTCGCGCCCGGAGCGGTTGCGAATGCGCACCCAGCGGTCGCGGCACACGGATTTCCCCTCGCGTTCGAACGCTTCAGTAAACCAGGGAATGACGGCTTTCGCCTCCGGCTTCGCCGTGCTGCCGGCGATGTCGTTGTAGGGTAGCGAACAGTAAAAAGGATTCAGCCGCGGAACGAACGCCACGGGGAAGAATCCTCGACGTGCGGCCGGATTCGGGTTGTCGAAGCCCCCGAAATGCTCCGCCCACTTCGCATCCCACGCGCTGGCCATCTTCCGGTCGGTCCAGAAGAGCGTGGTTACGATGTTGTTCTTCCAAGGGTAGCGCGGGCGGTTGAGCGGACGGTTCGCGCTGGGGATCAGAATCGATGGTTCGATTTTCAGCAGCGCGTTCTCGCGGAGCATCCGCGCGAATTTCTCGAAATCCGCCGACGACTGGTAGGGCACCACCTGCGCGGTCGCGCCCACCTCCACGATCAGGAGTAAAACGAGCCCAACTACGCCGATCGGCCTCGATCGAATGGTCCAAGTCTTTCGCATATGAGGGACGGTGTGAACCTCCGCACGAAAGCGCAACGGAAAGAAACGGCAGCGATGGTGGACGGGCGCGAAACCTCGCGCGCCGCGTCCGTGGGCGCAATTGACAGCCGAGGGCTCGCTGCTAGCGTCGCGCGCTCAAAATGAAAAAAGTCATCGCCACCCCTGACGCTCCCGCCGCCGTCGGCCCCTATTCGCAAGCCGTCGCCGTGGGCGATCTGCTCTTTTGCGCCGGCCAGATTCCGCTCGATCCGGCCACGGGCGAATTCGTCGGCGAAGATGACGTGACCGCGCAGGCCGAGCGGGTCTGCCAGAATATCGCCGGCGTCCTGAAGGCAAACGGGATGACCTTTGCCAACGTGGTCAAATCGACCGTTTTCCTCACCGACCTCGCAAACTTCGCGGCGATGAACGCGGTCTACGCAAAGTATTTCACCGAGCCCTTTCCGGCCCGCTCCACCATCCAGGTCGCCGGCCTGCCCCGCGGCGCCAGCGTGGAGATCGAAGTCATCGCCTCAGCCTAGTCGACGCACCGCGTTCGCTCATGGATTCCGCCGAACTCCTCGACCTCTTCCGCTCGACGAATGCGCTGCTCGACGGGCACTTTCTGCTCCGCTCGGGTCTGCACAGTCGGCAGTATTTCCAGTGCGCGCTGCTCCTCCAGCACACGCAGATCGCAGCACGCGTCTGCGGCGCCCTGGCCGAGAAGCTGCGCGGAGTGACGGCTGAACGCGTCATCTCGCCCGCGCTCGGCGGCATCATCGTCGGCCACGAGATCGCGCGTGCCCTCGGCAAGCCGCACATCTTTGTCGAGAAAGAGGAGGGCAAGCTGGTGCTTCGGCGCGGCTTTGAGATCAAAGCCGGCATGCGCTTCATCGTGGCCGAGGATGTCGTCACCCGCGGTGGCCGCGTTCAGGAGACGATCGACATCGTTCGCGCCCACGGAGCGGAGGTGGCTGCCATCGCCGCCATCGTCGATCGCAGCGCGGGGAATCTGCCGGATTTCGGCGCCCCCTTCATCGCGCTCACCGCGCTGAATGTGGAAGCCTTCGAGGCGGACAAGCTGCCACCGGATCTCGCGGCGATGCCGTTGACGAAGCCGGGGAGCAAGTAGGCGCGCACGGCTGTAGGGCGTCTGTGCCAGACGCCTCGGAAGGTGCAGGCGAATGGGATGAGGCGTTTCGCAGAAGCGCCCGACAGGGGGAGCGATCGCATTTGCAGGAGACGGGTGGGCTAGCGGGTGAGAGGAATCTCGGATTCAAGAACTGGCGCCGTGAAATCGGCGGAGGAAGGCGGGCGGCACCGGCTGCGGAATTTTCGCAGTGCTGCAATGCATTCAACCGGGTGAGGCGTACCGCGACGCCCCGGTAAAAAACTCCGGCTGTTTCGATGGCAATTTTGAGAGGTCCGCCGGTGCCACGGGCGGCGAAATCCACTGGCTTGAAGAATCGGTCTACGGGCGCATCGCGGCTGCTGAATGGAGGCCTCGAACGCTTCGCCTGGCCCGGGCGGACCACACTCCAGTCCAAAAACCCACGCAATGTAATCAATGAAACTGCAACCCCTCGCCCTCGCACTCCTGGGCTTCGCCACCGCCATCACGTTCGCCCCCGCGCAGGACGACATCCTCGCCGCGACTGCCAACTTCGCGCCGACGCTGAACTTTACCAATACCTACACCGAGAAACCGGCGCGCAGCCGGGACGGCACGGAGATCGTGGCCACGGAGCGCTTCACCGCGAAAATCGTGGCGAATCTAACGGACTTCGACCCGAGTGAACTGGACGCGAATACGCCGGTGACCATCGCGGTCGGCGACTTCGGGTTCGAGGGGACGCTCCATGATTTCCTTCCCGTAGATCGCGACGGCAATTCCGCGGAGTTCACCAGCGCGACGAAAGGTGGCACCTACTTCTACACGGTGGAAAAGCTGGATCGAAACGGTGATCCTGCGACGGATCGCCATGGCAATCCCCTCTACGCAAAGGTCGGCACGATCACCCTCGGGTGGAATGCCACGCGGTTGAACGTCGACGTGAAGATCATGGACTCCGGCCGAGCCGAAGTGGGCAGCGTGGTCGAAGGGCTCGGACTGATCGGGATTGCCGACGATGGCGAGCGCGGCGGGGCGCTGAACTTTGCCAATGAAGGCGTGCCGGTGTCTGTGACCTTTGGTTCGGCGGCGGGAACGAGCGTGAGCTACGCCAAGGGCAACGCGAAGACGGTCTACAAGAAGATCGACGGCGAACCGACGCCGCTAAACAGCGCCGGCGCGACCGGGAGTGCCGACAATGCCGCTCCCGCGGTGGCGGTGACGATCCCGAGCAATGACGGCGGCACGGGAGTCATCGATTTTTCCGGCACCGTCACGGATCTGGCGGCGAGCACGCTGCCGAGCAGCGAATGGGTGGGTTTCGTGGACGTGATGGTCTACGTGAACGATGTCGACTTTGTGGCCCCGATCCCGGCGGACGACCTAACGGACGCGAGCGCCACCGGCAAACACGGCTTCACCTTTACCAATCTCCCGCTCGATCCCGGTGCGAACACCGTCGTGCTCGTCGCCATCGATGAGAGCGGCAATCAAACCGAAATCACGAAGACCGTCCAATCGACGATCGCCGCCTTCAACTAACCCAGTCAGCCGATTCCCCTCCCCATTCCGAAAAGCCCGGGCCGGCGTTTACGCTGGCCCGGGTTTTTTCGTGGATCACCGTCACCAAAGCACCAGCCGTCTGGACTCTGGCCGCACCTCGAGCGCAATAGACGTTCTCCCCCTCGATGACCTGACGACGTAGTCACACGGGGCTGATCACGCACGACTTGGTGCCAGATGGCGAAAATGCCGTCCGCAGCTGAAAGGGTGTACCCGAAACTCAAGAATACCCGTCATCCTGAGCGGAGTGTAACGGAGTCGGCCGCGCAGGATGAAGGGCTTGTTCAACTTTCGGTCCCGCTCGGGGCGAAAGCGCTAACCCAAGGCGAGGTTTCGGCAAGGAGCGGTTGGCCTCGCGCCTCCTCGCAATGCAGAGTCATCATGCGGAGCGGGCGTTTTCGCCCGACCTGCGACGCGTTCGAGAAGCATGCAAACCCGCTCAGACATCCCTCCTCCCGGTGGTGAAGTGCCAAATCGAATACTCGCCGTGGGTGCATCGCGCCACCTCGCGCTCGATGCGTTGTTCGCGCCGAAATCCGTGGCGGTGATCGGTGCGACAGAGGCCGCGGGAAGCGTGGGGCGTGCAGTGGTGGAAAATCTCCGCGCCTTTCCGGGGCCATTTTATCCGGTGAATCCGAAGCGAGGGTGCGTGCTCGGAGTGAAAACGTATCCGTCCATCACGGCGGTGCCGGAACGCGTGGACCTCGCGGTGATCGTGACACCACCGGCGACCGTACCGGGCATCGTCAGGGAATGTGCGGACGCGGGCGTGAAGAGCGCGGTGATCATCTCCGCGGGCTTCAAGGAATGTGGTGCGGAGGGCGCGGCGCTGGAGCGGGATATCCTCGCGCGGCGTGGTGAGATGCGGATCGTTGGCCCGAATTGTCTTGGCCTGATGATTCCGGCGCTGGGCTTGAACGCGACCTTCGCGGCGGACATGGCGCGACCGGGCAGCGTCGCCTTCCTCAGCCAGAGCGGTGCGCTCTGCACGGCGATTCTCGATTGGAGCCTGCGGGAGAATGTCGGCTTCAGCGCGTTCGTTTCCATCGGTTCGATGCTCGATGTCGGGTGGGGCGATCTCATCGACCATCTCGGCGACGATCCGCAGACGAAGAGCATCGTCTGTTACATGGAGTCG
>JANPHH010000256.1:0-3095 GCA_031424375.1 Chthoniobacter sp.
GGGGGTTCAAGTCCCTCCTGGCGTGCTCTCCCTCGGTCTTATGAATCCGGACGCATTTCTTATCAGCGGCAGTTGGCCCCTCACCATCACGGTTTGGGTCCTTTCGATTGCCGTTCTGGCGATCCTCTTTGTTTACCGGACTCAGATTCGGACCTTCTCCGGTGAAGTCCGCGTCGAACTCCTCAAGGCCTCTTGGCCGTGGGAGCCGAAGGAAAAAGGCGTCAAAAAATACAAGGAGCTGATCGACTCCACGCTGATCGTCGTGATCGCGATGTTTCTCCTCGCCGGATACGTCTCCGGTTGGGACTTCATCATGAACCTGATCATCAGCTACCTGTTCAAGGCTCCCGCCCCGATTCACTAGTTTTCCCCACCCAATGACTGAAGAAGAAAAGCGCAAACAGTGGTATGTGGTCCACGTCCTCGCCGGCCAGGAAAACAAGGTCTACGACAATCTGACCAAGCGCGTGAAGACCGAGGAGATGAGCGACTTCGTCTACGAAATCGTGCTTCCGACCGAGCGCGTGTCCGAGATCAAGCGCGGCAAGAAGACCGAAACCACGCGTAAGTTCTTCCCCGGCTATATCATCGTGAACATGTATCTGATCGATGAGAACAAGCAGCTCGTCGACAAGACGTGGTACTTCATTCGCGAAACGACCGGCGTCATCGGCTTCGCCGGGACCAAGGATCGCCCGATCCCGATGCGCCAGAGCGAAGTAGATGGCATGATCGCCCAGCTCCGCGGTGGCGAAGACAAGGTCAAACCGAAGATCGAATTCAGCCCCGGCGAGATCGTCAAGGTTGCCGATGGTCCTTTCCAAAACCAGAGCGGCACCGTTGAAGAAATCGACCCGGAGCGTGGCAAGCTGCGCGTCAGCGTCTCCATATTCGGCCGCAACACCCTCGTCGACCTCGAATACTGGCAAGTGGAGCGGAGTTGATGGTTGAGAGTTGAGAGTTGAGAGGCGTCTGTCTCAAGACTTTGCAACTCACGAAACCTCGCTGCGCTCACTTCCCGCTTAATCGCCTCTCAACTACTTACTCTCAACTCTCAACCTTCCCGAAAAATGGCTAAAGAAATCGTCGGTCAACTCAAACTTCAAATCCCTGCTGGTCAGGCCAATCCTGCGCCTCCCGTCGGCCCCGCCCTCGGCCAGCAAGGCGTCAACATCATGGCCTTCTGCAAGGAGTTCAACGCCGCCACGCAGAAGCAGGCCGGCGACATCCTTCCGGTGGTCATCACCGTCTACAAAGACAAGAGCTTCACCTTCATCACGAAGCAGCCGCCAGCGTCCGCGCTGATCAAGAAAGCGCTGAACATCGCCGCCGGTTCCAAGGAACCGAACAAGATCAAGGTCGGGAAGCTGACCAAGAAGCAGATCGGGGAGATTGCCAATCGCAAGATGAAGGATCTCAACGCCCGCGACGAAGCCGCCGCGGTGAAGATTATCGCTGGGACCGCCCGCCAGATGGGCGTGGAAGTCGAATACTGATTTCAGTTCCCCGCAGCGTGTTTACCAAAAAGCCGGCAGTTCGCTGCCGGCCTTTTGCTTTTTTCCGGGACGGTGGCGGTTGCTGGCGGATGACTGCGCCGACGGGGCAGTTGCCCTGGGCCGCTGTTCCGGGCATCCTTCGTAGGTGTGGCCCCTGCCTTAATGCAATCCCCCGAAGAGTTCCTAGCGCGCTGGTCCACCGCCAAGGCCAGCGAGCGCGCCAATGCTCAGCTCTTTCTCACCGAGCTGGCCGACCTCCTCGGCGTCCCGCGCCCCGAGAATAGCCACGCCAGCGGCTACACCTTCGAGTTCCCCGTCAAGATCCCCACCGGCCCCGGCCTCGCCACCGATGGCCGCATCGACCTCTACCGCCGCGGATGCTTCGTCCTGGAGGCGAAACAATTCGTCGCCCCCAAAGCCGAGCAGACCGATCTTGCGCTCGCCGCCCTCGCCTCCGGCGCCGAGATCGCTGGCGCGAAAAAGTCCGGCCCCATCCGCGACAGCGCCGCGTGGGACGATGCCATGTGGCGGGCCAAAGGCCAGGCCGAGCGCTACGCGCGGCATCTCCCGACCGACGAACCGCCCGCGCCCTTCCTCCTCGTCGTCGATGTCGGCCACAGCATCGAAGTCTATGCCGACTTCACCCAGGCGGGCCGCGCCTACCAGGCCTTCCCCGATCCGCGCAGCTTCCGCCTGCGTCTCGACGACTTGCGCGATGAGAAGGTCCGCGAACGCCTCCGCCGCATCTGGCTCGACCCGCTCTCCCTCGACCCGGCGAAAATCTCCGCCGCCGTCACCCGCGAGATCGCCGGCTACCTCGCCGTCCTCGCTACTTCGCTGGAGGAAGCCGGACACGCCCCGCGGCTCGTCGCCGAATTCCTCACCCGCTGCCTCTTCTGCATGTTTGCCGAAGACGTGGGCCTGTTGCCCAAGGATGGCTTCCGCGGCCTGGTCGAAAGCCTGCGCCAGTCGCCCGAAGGCTTCGTCCCAAAGCTGAAGCAGCTCTTCGCCGAGATGCAGACCGGCACCGACTTCTCCGTCATCCTCAACAAGAAGCTCCTCCGCTTTAATGGCGGCCTCTTCGAAGACGCCAGCGTCCTCCCGCTCGATGGCACCCAGCTCGGCATCCTGATCAAAGCCTCCACCATGCAGTGGAAAGACGTCGAGCCCGCCATCTTCGGCACCCTTCTCGAGCGCGCGCTCGATCCCGAGGAACGCCACCAGCTCGGCGCCCACTACACCCCGCGCGCCTACGTCGAGCGGCTCGTCCTTCCCACCGTCATCGAACCCCTGCGCTCCGAGTGGGAAGCCGTCCGCGCCGCCGCCCTCGTCCATGCGACGAAAGGCGACCTGAAAAGCGCCCGCGCCGAGATCACCCGCTTCGACAGCCAGCTCTGCTCGGTCACCGTTCTTGATCCCGCCTGCGGCTCCGGCAATTTCCTCTACGTCACCCTCGAGCACCTCAAGCGCCTCGAAGGCGAAGTCCTCGTCGCCGCCGCGGAGTTGGGAGAAAACCTCCTGCTCAACCTCCGCACCCACAGCATCGACCCCCACCAGTTCCTCGGCATCGAGCTGAATCCGCGCGCCGCCTCCATCGCC
>JANPHH010000257.1:0-1795 GCA_031424375.1 Chthoniobacter sp.
CCACAGGTCCGTGCTATACCAACCCTTCGGCAGCCGCGCATCGTCGTTTGCGATGTCCGCGCCATTGAGGAACAGCTTCGCCCTTCCCGAGTCCGGCAAATAGAAACCGCCCGCCGCCGCATTGAGGCTGCGATCAAAGCCGCGTCCCCACGGCGTCACTCCGAGGTTCTGCCCGACGTGCCATTTGCCCGTCATCGCGGTGAAGTAACCCGCAGGCTTCAGCACTTCCGCGATGGTCACGCACGAGTCGTTAAGATGCCCCTGATAGCCCGGCACGCCTTTGTTCTCGGTCATGTGCCCCACGCCTGCCTGGTGCGAATACAACCCCGTGAGCAGCGCCGCGCGCGTTGGACAGCATCGCGCGGTGTTGTAGAACTGCGTGAACTTCAACCCGCCCTTCGCGAGCGCATCGAGATTCGGCGTTGGGATTTCGCTACCGAAACAACCGAGGTCCGCCCAGCCCATGTCATCGACGAGGATGACGATGATGTTGGGCTTCGCGCCCTCGGCGCTGAATGCCGAATGACGGATGCCGAATGACGAAAGCAGAAGCGCAGCGAGAAGGGTGAGGGTTTTCATCAGGGAGTGGGATCGGAAGGTGTGGGGGCAGGCATGAAACAGCACACTTCGCGGAGAATTGACCGCCGAAAATGAGCGCGGAGGAAAGTAGTCCCACGCTTCAGCGTGCCGCGACGTCCAACGGAAGCTTGCGGGCGTTTCCGCATTCCCGCGCTCAGTCCGACCCCGTGAGCCATTGCGAGCTGAAGCTCGGGACTACTTTTCCGCGCTCGCTGTCCGCGCCGAGAATCAAGACCCCGACAAGAAATCCGGCGCACCACTTCCATCGGCAGATTTGCCCTTGAGCGAAACGGGCGAGACTCCGTCGCCAATCAACTGGTCGAGATGCCGCAGGATGGTCATCTGCAGTCGCTCTTTGAACTCTTGCAGCGAGTCGGGTTTCGCATCGGCGGCGTGGAGTGTCGCGAGCGGTGAAGAGCGCGAATGTGTCTTTCTTAAGGTAGGAGTTTATTGAAAGAGGCTGGTTCCCTTAATCTTTCCCTTCTTCGCACCAGGGCCTTCGGTTGGTGTCACGGGCAGAGGAAGGAAGTCGCGCTGGAGGATCATCCACTCCTGCATCGCGGCCTTGAGTTCGCGTTCGTAGCTCACGGCATTTAGGTCGCCGGCGAGGTTGTTGAATTCACCGGGATCATTCGCGAGATCGTAGAGTTCGAACATCGGGCGCTGCGGCTTGAAGTAGAGCTGCTCCATTTTGGCGTCGAGTTTTCCGGCCTCATGCATCTGCACGATTTCCTTCCAAAAGGCGTCGCCGGCGAAATCCACGGGCCAATACGGGAGCTGGCCGAGCGCGTTGTAGATGAGCTTGTGCGTCTTGCTCACCACGACTCGGCCGAGGTCGAAGCTCGCGCTGTTGCCCGGCAGGGACGAACCGTGTGCGCCCCGCTCGGCGAAGACAAACTGCCGCCCCTCGAATGGCTCGCCGCGCAGCAGCTTCGCGAAACTTTTCCCCGTCATCTCCGGCGGCACCGGCACACCTGCGGCGTCGAGGAAAGTCGGCGCGATGTCCTCGCCGCTGATCAATTCCGCGGAGGACGAACCCGGCTTCACCTTCCCCGGCCAGCGCACGAGCAGCGGCACGTGGATGCCAAACTCGAAGAGCGTGCCCTTGCCGCGGAATTGCGAGCAGCCGTTGTCGCCCATGAAGGCGACGATGGTGTTCGATGCGAGGCCGCGCTTTTCTAGTTCCGCCATCACGTCGCCGAAGAACACATCGAAG
>JANPHH010000258.1:0-3576 GCA_031424375.1 Chthoniobacter sp.
GAAAGCCGCCACGGAAGCGACGGCGCGATGCCCTCCACCGCGCGACCAGAAACGATTTTCGCCAACCGCTCTCACCGCACATCCAGCCACCTATGACCCACATCCCAAACACCCGCCCCGCTATCACCGCGCACCTCGATGCGCGGATCGCCTCGCTCCTCGCGGAGATCGAATGCTCCGAACTCTGGAAGACACTCACCAGCCCGAAGACGAAGCCGGACTTTATCCGGCTCCTGCTTCGCGAGGTGTATCTGGAGATCACCTCCTACCAGCCGCATGTGATCGAGGCGGCGATCGCTTCCATCGGCCAGATGCCGCGCTCGATGCCGGTGCGGATGGTGAAGGCGATGCTGCGGCATCAGGCGGAAGAATTCGACCACGGCGAGATGGCGCTGCGCGACTACGTAGCGCTGGGCGGGAGCGAGGAATATGCGCGGGAGCAGCACCGGATCAGCCCTGCGTCCTTCGCCGTCTCCGCGGTGTGGTGGATGATCACGAAAGTGCGCGACCCCTTTGCCTATCTCGGCGCGCTGTATCCCTTCGAGGGGCTCACGCCCATCATCTCGCAGCGGGTGATGGCGATCCTGGCCCAGAAGGATTTCCCCGGCGAGGCTAAGGAGTATCTCACCTTTCACTCCACGGAGGATGAGAAGCACGCGGCGCTGGTGAAGGCGATGATCGAGGAGGCGGTGCGGCGTTATCCCGAGGCCTACGACTCGGTGGTGGAAGGCATGGAACGCTTCCTCGCGGTGTATCCGCTGCCGGTGTGGGAGACGGCGTATCGGCGGGCGGTGGCGGCGGCGTGAACTCGTGAGGTGGGGTCAGAACGACCACTTCACCGCCGCGGGCGATGACCCGCCAGTGCGGGCCGAACTTCTTCTCCACGCTGATCGCGGCGCGCCACACACTCTCGGCCGGGCTACCGCCGCGTGGTGTGGAACCACTCGACGAACTTCGGAATCCCCTCGGCGATCTGCGTGTGCGGGTCGTAGCCGAGGTGGGCGCGCGCTTTCGAGATGTCGGCGTAGGTGAGCGGCACGTCGCCGGGCTGCTCGGGGAGTTCTTCGATGATCGCTTTTTTTCCGAGCGCCTGCTCGATCGCCCGGATGAGTCCGGTGAGCGTGGTGGTCTGGCTTTCGCCGAGATTGAAAACGTCGCACGGCGCGCCCTCGTAGGTCAGGCAGGCGGTCATGCCCTGCACGATGTCGTCGACGTAGGTGTAGTCGCGCCGCGTCGAGCCGTCGCCGAACTGCTGGATCGGCGTGCCTTCCCAGATCTTCCGGGTGAAGCCGTGGATCGCGAGGTCGGGCCGCTGGCGGGGGCCGTAGACGGTGAAGAAACGCAGATTGATCGTCCGCATGCCGTAGAGATGCGCGTAGTTCGAGCAGAGTTGTTCGGCGGCGAGTTTGGTGGCGGCGTAGGGCGAGATGGTGGCGGTGAGCGCCATGTCTTCGCGGAAAGGCGCGGTCTTCAACACGCCGTAGACGCTGCTGCTGCTGGCGCTGACGAAGCGCGGGACGCCCGCCTCTTTCGCTGCCTCAAGGAGATGCCAGGTGCCGGTGATATTCGTGTCGAGGTAAAGCTTCGGGTCGCGGATGGAAGGGCGCACGCCGGCGCGGGCGGCGAGGTGGACGATGGTGTCGAAGCGGCCATTGCGAACGACACGGTGCACGGCGTCGCGGTCGCGCAGGTCCACTTCATGGATGGCGACGCGTTTGGCGAAAGGGGCGACGTTCGCGCGCTTGATCGCGGGGTCGTAGAAGTCGTTGAAGTCATCGAGCACGGCGGCGGAATGCCCGAGCGCGAGGCATTTTTCGACGAAGTGGGAGCCGATGAAGCCGGCGCCGCCGGTGACCAAAATGTGCATCGAGGCAAACTAAGGGCCGCGCAAAAATCCGGGCAAGCGAAAGTTCGGGCACCCGCCGGGAACACCTGTGGGCGCGAGATTTGCAGCCGTTCGCCCCCTGATGGCGAGCTCCGGTGTCAAACGTGTTGACACCCTTTCTGCCGGGTGACATGAAACTCCAACTCCTCTTATTATGGCAGACGACCTTCCCTCCGACCCAAACGAAACCGTAAACGAAACTGCCGAGGAAGCCGCGAAGGCCGAGACGATCCGCATCACGCTTCCCGCCACGGCTCCGGCGCCCACCGCCAAGCGCGAGACCGTCCGAATCAATCTGCCCGGCAAAGGGCCCGGTGGCGTCACCCCCAAAAAGGAAACGACGAAGATCATTGCCGACGGTGGTGGCGCTCCCGCCCCAGTGGCGCCGGTCGCCCCGCCGCCTCCTCCGGCGAGCACGGCCAAGCCCTTTATGCCACCGCCCCCCAAGCCGCCCTCCGCCCCCGGTGCGCCCGCCGCCCCCGGCGCTCCGATGCGGTCCGCGAGTGGCATCAATCCTCCACCGAAGCCTCCCACGCTCGGCAAGCCGACCATCCCGCTGAAGCCGGGACCTTCGGCATCGGGCATCAAGCCGCCCGGTATGCCGGTGGCTCGTCCGGGAGCCCCCGTCGCCAGCGGCGCGGCTCCTGCGGAACCGATGACTCAGAAGTCTGCCTCTCCGAAAAAAGAAACCGCGCGCATCACCCTGCCAGCGGAGGGAGCCAAAGCCGCGCTGCCGAAAGCGACGGTGAAGATGCAGCAGACGCAACCGCTCGTTCGCCAGCCTTCGGCATCCAGTATCCAAGCCGCTCCGATGATCCAAACCGCGCCCATGTCCGTATCTCCCGCGATGAGTGCTCCGTCCTCCGACGGCGTGCTCAACGTCCTCGCCATCATCACCTTCATCGCCTCGATCGGCGCCGCCGTGCTCGCCTACCTCGCCTATACCGCCGCGAGCATTTCCTGATTTCTTTCCCCGATACCACATGGCCAGCACCAACGTCCTTACCGTTACCGATGCGAATTTCGACGCCGAAGTCCTGAAGTCCGACAAGCCCGTGCTCGTCGATTTTTGGGCTCCGTGGTGCGGGCCGTGCATCCAACTCGGGCCGGTGATCGATGCCATCGCCGATGCGACGGCGGGCCGGGCAAAGGTCGCGAAAATCAACGTCGACGAAAGCCAGGAACTGGCGGGGCGCTACCGGATCAATTCAATTCCCGCCCTGCTCGTTTTCAAGAATGGCGAGGTCGCCGAGCAACTCCGCACCCGCGGACAAGCTGAAATCGTCGCCAAGCTCGAAGCTCTGGCCTGACCGACGAGAACCCCTCTTCGCGCCCCGCGAAAAAACCGCCGCGTGCTCCTGAGAGCCGCGGCTTTTTCGTGCCGTCGCGTGGCGACTCAGGGCACCTCGATCTGCGCCCGGCTGTAGAGGACCGCATCCCCGCCGATGCCCACCCGCGCGCCTCGCGCCTCGCAGTGCAGTTCGCCCCGCCGGCGCGAAAGCTGCCGGGCAAACATCCGCTGCTTTCCGAGCCGCTCGCTCCAGTAGGGAATCAGCGTGCAATGCGCCGAGCCCGTCACCGGATCCTCCGGCACACCCGCGCCCGGCGCGAAGAACCGCGAGACGAAATCGCAATCGCTGCCCGGCGCCGTGCAGATCAGGCCAAGACAGTCGAGCCGCGCCAGCACCGCG
>JANPHH010000259.1:0-5111 GCA_031424375.1 Chthoniobacter sp.
GGAGTGCGGCGTGCTCAAGGAAATGGACTTCGGGAGGGACTACAAATTTTACGACCCGAACTACATCGAGCACCCGCACCACAATCACCTCATCTGCGTCGACTGCCACAAGATCGTCGAGTTTGAGGACCAGCACATCGAACTGCTCGAAGACTGCATCAGCAAGCGGCTCGGCTTCTCCCCTTCGATGAAAAGCCTGCGCATTGAGGCGAGCTGCGACGAACTGAAAAAGCGCGGCGCCTGCGCCAGTCGGAAGAAAAGTTGAGAGTTGAGGGAAAGTTGAGAGTTGATGGTTGAGAGTCCGCCGCGGGTCCGCCAACGTGAGCGCTCCGCGCGGGTAGAAGTCGAAAAATACTCCACGCGGAGCGTGCCTTTCTGCGGCTCTCCGGGGGCCTCTCAACCATCAACCATCAACTCTCAACTTTCCCCATGTGGCACGGCCGCTTTTCCGAATCCCCCGCCGAACTTCTCCGCAGTTATAGCGAATCGATCAGCTTCGACTGGCGGCTCTGGCGGCAGGACATCGAGGGGTCCATCGCCCACTCCGCCGCGCTGCGAGCCGCCGGGCTGATCACCGCCGACGAGCGTGAGAAAATCGTCGCCGGCCTGCGCGAGATCGGCGCGGAAATCGAGGCGGGGAAGTTCCAGTTCAAGACGGAGCTGGAAGACATCCACATGAACATCGAATCCGAGCTAACCCGCCGGATCGGTGACCCCGGCGCCAAGCTCCACACCGCCCGCAGCCGCAACGACCAGGTCGCACTCGACATCCGCCTCTACCTCCGCACCGAGTGCGACGCGATCAGCGCCCTGCTCCGCGATCTCCAGCGCGCGCTCGTCGAACTCTCCGCTGCGAATCCGAATACGCTCATCCCCGGCTACACCCATCTCCAGCGCGCGCAGCCCGTTTACTTCGCCCACCATCTCCTCGCCTACGTCGAGATGTTCGACCGCGATCACGGCCGCGTCGCCGACGCCCGCAAACGCCTCAACGTCCTCCCGCTCGGCAGCGGCGCCATCGCCGGCTCCACGATCAAGCTCGACCGCGAACTCGTCGCGAAGCTGCTCGAGTTTCCCGCGATCACGCAAAACAGCATGGACGCCGTGAGCGACCGCGACTTCGCCGTGGAGCTGCTCAGCGCGCTCGCGCTCGTCGCCATGCACCTTTCGCGGCTCAGCGAAGACGTGATTCTGTGGGCTTCCAGCGAGTTTCAGTTCGTCCAGCTCAGCGACGCCTACACCACCGGCTCGTCGCTCATGCCGCAGAAAAAAAATCCCGATGTCGCCGAACTCACCCGCGGCAAAACCGGCCGCGTTTTCGGTAATCTGCTCTCGCTTCTCACCACGCTCAAAGGCCTGCCGATGACCTACAATCGCGACCTGCAGGAAGACAAGGAACCGATCTTCGACAGCGTCGACACCGTCAAAGCCGCGCTCGCCATCTTCGCCGACATGCTGCGCACCACGAAAGTAAACGCCGCCGCGTGCAGCGCCGCCGTCGCCGACCCGCTGCTGCTCGCCACCGACCTCGCCGATTACCTCGTGAACCGCGGCGTCCCCTTCCGCAAAGCGCACGAAATCATCGGCCACGCCGTCGCCCTCAGCAACGCGGGAAAAACGCCGCTGCCCGAACTCGCGCTCGCCGACTACCAGGCGCTCTCGCCCGTTTTCGCAAAGGATCTCTTCGCCGTCTTCGACCTCACCAAAGCCATGTCCGCCCGGCAGGCCATCGGCGCTCCGTCGCCAGAAAACATCGCCGCCCAGCTCGCGCGCTGGCAGACCACCCTCGGGTAGCGGGCGCTACTTTCCGCCCGCGGCGTCCCACCACTTCGACAAGCGCGCACCGGGAATTTTCGGGATCGCGAGGCCGGCTTCCGAGTAGTGCGACGTGTCGTTGAAAAGCATCAGGCGGGCGCGCACGGAGTCCTTGAAATCAACGACATTCAGCGCGCACGGGCTCTGATCGAGATTGTCCCGGTAACGCCGCGGATCGAAGCCGAGCAGCGAACTCAGCAGCAGGCGAATCGTCGCCTTGTGCGAAACCACCAGCACGCGCCCACCGGGATGCGAGCGCACGATTTCGAGAAACTCCGGCAGCGCCCGCGCCGTCACCGCCAGTCCGCTCTCGCCGCCGACCGGTGCAAACGTGAACGGATCTTGATCCCACGAGGACGCTTCGTCGGGAAATTCCGCCTCCACCTCATCGCGCGTCTTCCCCTCCCAGCGCCCGTGAGAGATTTCGCGCAGGCCCTCCCGCGTCAACACCGGCATTGCATGCGGCGCTCCGATCAGCGTGGCCGTCTCGACCGTCCGCCCGAGCGGCGACGCGTAGATCGCGGTCAACTCCTCGCCGGCCAGCCGCACCCCGAGTCGGCGGGCCTGATCGCGACCGGCATCAGAAAGCGGCACGTCGGTGGCGCCGGCGAAGCGATCCTCCGCGGTGAGGACCGTAGCTCCGTGGCGGACGAGAAAGATGCGAGTGATCGGGGAGGACATGCCCGGATGGTGAATGGTGAATCGTGAGTCGGGAACGGAAAACCTCGGCATCTTCGCCCGGCCTCCTTTCGCGATTCCCGATTTCCGATTCACCCTTCAAGCTCCGGCGATGCCCTTCCATCACTTCATCCGCGACCCCGCCGGGTGGCGCACCCTCGCCGACGAAACCCTCTTCGCCAGCCCGTATCTCGAAGTGCACCGCCCCACCGTGACGTCGCCCACCCGGGCCGAACCCTTCCAGTGGACGGTCGCACACCGTAAGGCCGCGGTGGTGGTCGCACCGCAGACGGCCGAAGGAAAGTTCCTCCTCGTCCGGCAGGAGCGGGTGCCGATTCGCGCGACGATCTGGGAATTTCCCGCCGGGCAGATCGACGACCACGAGGACCCCGACGCCATCCGGGCCACCGGCCTGCGCGAACTCCGCGAAGAAAGCGGCTACGAACTCGCGCCCGGTGGCGAGGTCATCCCGCTCGGGCATTACTTCCCGAGTTGCGGATTCACCGACGAACACAGTCATCTGCTCCTCGCGCGACCCGTGGTGCCGAGCGCCCTCGGCCACGAACACGACTCCAGCGAAGCGATCACGGAATGCCGCGCGTTCACCCTCGAAGAACTGCGCACCATGATCGCCAGCGGCGAAATCTCCGACGCCAACACGCTCGCCGCCTTCGCCCGCCTGATCACGCTGGGGGTGATCTAAAGGAGGAAAGCCGCCAGGCGCGCAGCGCCCAACCCCCCCCTGTCGTCCCGAGCGAAGCGGAGGCGGGCCAGCGGGCGGAGCGCAGTCGAGGGACCTCCGAGGCGGTGGCGTCCGGGACAAGTGGGGGCAGGTGCCCTTGGGCGAGCAACTTTCTCTTCGGGCGCAGGCGGAACGGAGCCGCGCCCCGACCGCCGCTACTTCGCCACCTCCGCAGGTTCCGGCGCGGTTTTTACCGCACCAGCCGGGCGCACGAGAATCGCATATTTGTCGTAGGTAAAACTCACGTTCGCGAGCGAGCCGATGTATTTCAGGACCTCGGTGAAGGGGATGTTCGAGAGGTTCAGCGAGATCGCCGCATTCGCCTGTTCCTCGGGGAGCTGGGTGACGAAATTTGGGATCACTTTCCCGCCGGTCAGCTTCTCCGCCTGCTGTCGCAGTGCACCGAGCGCCGCGCTTAGTTGCGCCTCCTTGAACTCCACCTTCGGCACGATCACCCGGGCCAGCGTCGCCTCGGTTCCGCTCCCGGTTTGCTGGGCCTGCTGAGTGAGGATTTGCTTGAGCAGCGCGAGCGCCGCAGGGTTTTTCGGGTCAACGCTGCGCACTGTATCGAGCTTGGCCTTCGCCGTATTTAGATCGCCGCTGGCCATGGCGGCGCGGGCTTCTTTCAACATCTCACCGGCCACATCCGCGGAGGCGGAAAGTGGTGCAAGCACCACGGCAGCGAGCGACAGGAACGCGAAATACTGGGGAGATTTCATGGGTGGAATCTGGCGCAGTTTTCATCGGAAGGAAAGTCCCAGCCCGCCGGGAAACGCTGCTTGCGAGCCGTTGCCGCCCCCGCGAAGGTCGCGCCCGCTTTGCATGGCCAGCCACCTTCCCGTGATCATTCCGCTCATCGTCGCGATGCTCTACGCGGTGGCGGCGATGATCCTGAAGCGGGCCAATGGCGACCTCCCCGAGCCGTGGCGGCTCACCTTCGTCGTGAACTGGCTCATGGCCGCAGTGTTCACCGGCTTCCTCGCGTTCGGCGGCTCCGCCTTCACGTGGCTGCATCTGCTCCACGCCGCGATCGCGGGGTTCGCATTTTTCCTCGGGCAAATCTTCACCTTCCTCGCGCTGAGCCGCGGCGATGTCTCGGTCGCCACGCCCGTGCTCGGCACGAAGGTCATCTTCGTCGCGCTCTTCGGCGCCGCGATCGGCACCGAGCAAGTCTCCGCCGGCATGTGGCTCGCCGCCTTCATCACCAGCGTGGCCACCGCGCTGCTCGGCAGTGGCGGGGGAAAGCGCACGCATCCGCTGGGGCGCAGCATTTTTTTCGGACTCACGGCCGCCGCGAGTTTCGCCCTCACCGACATCTGCATGCAGGCTTGGGGTGCCGCGTGGGGCATCGGTCATTTTGCCCCCGCCATGTTCGTCTGCATGGCCATTTACTCCTGCGCACTCATTCCTTTTTTCGCCGGCCCGCTGCGCGAGATCGACTGGCGCTGGGTGCTGCCGGGCGGCACCCTGCTCGGCCTCCAGGCCTCGGGCGTCGCCTATTCGATCATCATGTTCCGCTCCGCCACGACCACGAACATCATCTACAACTCCCGCGGCATCTGGAGTGTGGTGCTCGTCTGGCTCATCGGCCACTGGTTCGGCAACTTCGAGCGCGCCCACGGCCCGCGCATCATGCTCCGCCGTCTCGCCGCTTCGCTGCTCCTCCTCTCCGCCATCGTGCTCGTGACCCGCAGGTAATCGGAGACAGCCCGCGAATCACGCGAATGACACGAATAGAGCAGCCGCTGCCATTCGCTTCATTCGTGTCATTCGCGGGCCAACTCTTTTCCCTGATGCCAGTCTCGCTGTGTACGGGAAGTCCGAAAATAACCGCGGATTTCACGGATTGACGCGGATTGGAACTCTGCAATCCGCG
>JANPHH010000260.1:0-15836 GCA_031424375.1 Chthoniobacter sp.
TCGCGAGCGCGTCCGGTTTCGCCCTGTGTTCCTCGCGAAGGACCGCGATCCCGATGCGATCTACAAATACGTCCAGTTACCAAATGGTGAGGAGCGAACGCTCACTCCGAGCGAGTTCGACGATCCTGATTCATTACCTCCGGGCGCAAAGCTCTTCGCTTTAGACAACCTAACTTCGCAACGACCGGCGCAGGGCGAAGACGTGCGAGACTTCACATTCAAAGGAAAGAAATTCTCGGTTGGGAAAGGAACCTTCAAGACCGACGAGCGAGGCTTAACTGCACTTGCTGGGGCAAACCGACTCGGCGTGTCTGGCGTTACACTTCGCTACAAACGATTCCTCGAAGACTTCCCGGTTAAAGCGATCACGAGCGTTTGGAATGACACGAGCACGGGCAGCTTCACCGAGGCGAAATCTTATGTCGTCCAAACGAGTACGAAGGTCATCGAGCGCTGCCTCTTGATGACCACCGACCCCGGCGACCTCGTGCTGGACCCGACGTGCGGGAGCGGGACGACGGCGTATGTGGCCGAGCAGTGGGGCCGGCGCTGGATCACTTGCGATACCAGCCGCGTGCCGCTCGCCCTCGCCCGGCAGCGGCTGCTCACCGCCACCTTCGATTACTACGAACTGAAGGAACCCGCCCGCGGCCCGCGCGGCGGCTTCGTTTACAAGCGCCGGCAAAACCAAAAGGGCGAGGAAGTGGGCGGCATCGTCCCGCACATCACGCTCAAGAGCATCGCCAACAACGAACCGGCCGCGGAGGAAATCCTCGTCGATCGGCCCGAGGTGCAGCGGGGCGTGGTGCGCGTCACCGGCCCCTTCGCCTTCGAGGCCACGCTGCCCGTCGCCCACGGCCTCGACGACGAACCGGAAACGCCCGGCCCGGGTAGGGTGGGCGTCCCGCCCGCCAAGGCCTGCGTCCCACCGGACTTCTCCAAAAACCATCGCGACCACGTCGAGCGGATGATCGACATCCTGCGCCGCAGCCCCGCGCTGCGCCTGCCGGGCAATTAAAGCGTGATCTTGAAGAACATCCGCCCGCCCGCGAAGACGCTCGCCCTTTCCGCCGAAGCGCTGATCGAAAAACCGTCGCTCGCGAATCTCGCCGACGATGCCGCCGCGCAGCCCGCGCTGGCCCGCGACGCCGAGCCGGTGGCCATCCTCTTCGGCCCCGAGAACGGCACGGTGAGCAACCGCCTGGTGGAGGAAGCCGCGCGCGAAGCCCACGGCAAAAGCTACGCGCGGCTGCTGGTCATCGGCTTCGGCATCGAGCCCAAGGCGCGGGAGACGATCGAGCATTGCGACGCCGTCTTCGGCATCCCCGCCGCGTATCTGGCCGCGACGATGGACCTGCAGATGGGCGACCTGCTGAAGAACATGCGCTCGAGCCAGATCTTCAGCGTGTGCGGCCTGCCGGAAGTCGCCGTGAATCGTGTAGCTGCCTCTCAACCCTCAATTGTCCCCGCGGCACGACGGACTTCTCGCAAAGCCTCGAATCTCAACTCTCAACCGGACCAGTGGCAGGTGGAACTGCTCGGCCTCGACACCTTCGACCCGGTGACGATGGAAGTGCAGCACCTGGGCGGCGCCGACGTGCCCGCGTGGCTGCTGGACACGGATTACAACGGCATGTGCTTCCACGTGAGCCAGGCCTTTTTCCCCCGCACCGGCGCGTGGGAAAACCTGAAGAAAGCGCTCAAAGCCGGCTTTGCCGAAACCGTCTGGGACCACCTCGCCGGCACCACCAGCGCGCCCTTCCCCGCCGGCGAACACCGCCAGATCGCGGTGAAGGTGATCGACCCGCGGGGGAATGAATTGCTGGTGGTGAAGAAGCTGGAGGCGGCTACAACCAAATGACCTCAATGAACGCGAAACATATTACCGAGATCACCATCGAGAATTTCCGCGGGTTTGGGCACCTCGAATTGAAGGGTTTGCAAGCCGTGAACCTGATCGTGGGGCAAAACAACGTGGGCAAGACCACGCTACTGGAGGCATTGACTGCGGTGGCCGCGCCGACGCTGATCGAGAAAATGCCGGGTATGTTTCGAGCAAATACCGGAAATGTTCAGGATCGGTTTTTCCGTTGGCTGCTTGCGGACACTTCGTCGAACGCTCAAATCATCGCGACTACGCCGACTGGAGAGTATCGCACCACAATGGCTCACGGCGACTTGCCAGGACGCGCGGAAGACTACGGACGGCGAATGTCGATCGGGCAGTACAATCTCGGCTGGTCGCCAAATCGTGAGTCGCTGAGAGTGCGCATCATTTCAGTTCAGCACCGGTCGCCAAGCGCCTTGGTGCCTAGCTTTGCCGACACTGTGCGGTCGCCGGAAAGCGAGAGGTTGATGGAAACACTCCTAAGCAAAGTCGATTCCCGGATTCGCTCGGTGCGTCTCGACTATGCGGAACAGGAGCCATTTATTGCCCTCGATATCGGCCTCAGCGAGCGGGTGCCGCTGGCGCAGGCGGGGCAAGGCATCTACCGCCTGGTCGCCATTTTCTCAGAGCTGCTCGGATTGCAGCCCCAGGTGTGTATGATCGACGAAATCGAAAACGGCATTCACTTCACGATGCACAAGCAGGTTTGGAGAGGCCTCGCAGAGATTTCCGCACTGCTTGGCATCCAGATGTTTATTACCACGCACAGCCGGGAATGCATGGAGGCTGCGCAGTATGTGTTCTATGACGAGGACAAGGAGAGCAAACGTGACCTGGCTGTGATTCAACTTATGCGCGTGAGAGATCGAGTCATCGGCAAGGTGCTAGACGAGACATCGGTGGAAGGGGCGCTGGAGAATCACATCGAACTCCGTTGAGCCGTGGCCAAGATTCCCCTGGAACCCGAATGCCCGCACGTTCTGATCGTGGAAGGCTACAGCGATCTTCATTTCTACGCTGCGTTCCTCAAGCACCTCGGGCGCTTCGATGGCGTGTTTTTCCAAGTGTTCCATGGCAAGTCGAACATCTTGAACCGGGCGATGCTACGGACGTTCATCAACGAGGATCGACTCACCAAAAAGCGCTCGATCGGTATTTTGATCGACGCTGATGAAAATCCTTCCGGCACTGCGCAGGCCATCCGAGACCATTTGTTCGCCATCACGCAGCGTGAGGTCGACGAGGGTCATTGGCAGGAGGGCGCGCAAGGAGAGTCTCGACTTGGTTTCTTTGTGGCTCCGAGCGCTGCGACCGCCGGTGAAGTAGAGACGCTCGCGTGGGACGCCTTTCCTGCAGATGAGAAACACGGCGGGATGAAAACAGCGGTCGGCGACTACTTTGGGAAGATGGCCGCACTCGGCTGGACGCCGCAGAGCCCGGACAAGGCGCGCGTCGGCGCTTACCTCGCGGCGGCTTACGACGAAGACCCGCGCCTGGGTCCCGGCGCTCGTGAAGGGAAGTTTCCCTTCGATTCGCCGGGCTTCGCGCGACTCCGCACTTTCCTTGAAGTGTTGCCGCCGAGCGCATGAGCAATTTCGAGGTCCAGCGCCCGATCCTCAATTCTCCTTACGAGGAGCCGAAGTTGTATTGGTGGATCACCGAGGGCGAGCCGCCGGAGGAGCGACCGGGCCGGCGGCCTTCGATGTATTACTACCGGCTGCCGGGCCGGGATCAGAACGAGCGCGGGGCGATTCAGATCGAACTGAAGCTCGTGAATCTCATCCGCGAGCGCGTGGCGGCGTGGCGCAAGGCGGGCTGGGCGGGCGTGACGCGGACGACGCTGGAGCTGCTGCAATACTGGCGGCGTGAGGGACGGGAGAAGCGGCTCTTTTTCGCGCAGCTCTAAGCGGCGGAGACGATCATCTTTCTTCAGGAGGCGCGCGCGGATTTTCGGCAGGGCATCGAGGTGCCGCGCGATGAACCGGGCGACGACGCGAAGGAGAAGGGTTACACCGGCTTCCTCCGCTACGCGTGCAAGATGGCGACGGGCAGCGGCAAGACGACGGTGATGGGCTTGCTGGCGGCGTGGAGCATCCTGAACAAAGTGACGGGCCGGGGCGACGCGCGCTTTTCCGACGTGGTGCTGATCGTCTGCCCGAACGTGACGATCCGCGATCGGCTGCGCGAACTCGATCCGGAACTGGACGAGGCGAGCCTTTATCGGACGCGCGACTTGGTGCCGGCGCATCTCATGCCGCAGCTCCGGCAAGGCCGTGTGCTGTTCACGAACTGGCACGGCTTCGAGCCGCAGGCGCCGCACACCGCAGGCGACGGCGGTCGCGTGGTGAAGGCAGGCGTACCGGTGCAGACGACGGAGACGATCCAGGTGTGCGCGAAGACGACGACGGCGCGCGGTTCGCGGTATCTCACGCTGGCGGACTTTGAGCGACAGCGCGCGGCGGGCGTGCTGGAGATCGTGGACGATCAGCGCGACGCGGAGAGCGGATTCGGCAAGGTGAAGGTGCGCGCGACGCGTTATGTGGAGAGCGACAAAGCGCTCGTGCAACGCATGCTGCGCGATGCGGGCGGGAAACAAAACATGCTGGTGATGAATGACGAGGCGCACCACGCGTATCGCATCCGCAAAAGCGAGCCCGACCCCGACGAGGCAGACCTGCTCGGCGACGAGGACGAGGCGGATGAGTTTTTCAAGGAAGCGACGGTGTGGGTCGAAGGACTCGACCGGGTGAACAAAGTGCTCGGGCGCAAGGGGAGCGGCGGGATCAATTTCTGCGTCGATCTTTCCGCGACACCCTATTTTCTCGGCCGCGTGGGGCAGCAGACGAACCGGCCTTTTCCGTGGGTGGTGAGCGACTTCGGACTGATCGACGCGATCGAGAGCGGGCTGGTGAAAATCCCGCAGCTCGCCGTGCGTGATACGACGGGCGCGGAGATTCCCGGATACTTCAATATCTGGCAGTGGATTCTCCAACCGGGCCGGCTCACGCCCGCAGAGCGCGGTGGCAAGCTTGCCAGCCCGAAGCCGGAAGCGGTCTTGAAGTGGGCGAACCATCCGATCGCCATGCTTGGTGGCTTGTGGGAGCAGACGCTCGCCGAGTGGCGGGCGAACGACCTGGAGACGCGGCCGCCGGTGTTCATCCTCGTCTGCAAAAACACGGCGCTCGCCAACGTGATCCACGACTGGATGGCGAACGGGAAATGCCCGACCGGCATCCCGCCGGCGAATCTGCCAGGCTTCCGCAACAGCGTGACGGAAACCAACACGATTCTCGTCCACTCGAAAGTCGTGCATGAGACCGACAGCGGCGCGGCGAAGAGTGATGAAGTGCGCTGGATGCGCTCCACGCTCGACACCGTGGGTCGGCGGGAGTGGCCGCGAGATTCGCTCGGCAACGAACTTTATCCAGCAGGTTTCGCTGAGTTGGCAAACGAGCTGAATCGCCCGCTGCATCCCCCGGGACGTGACGTGCGCTGCATCGTCAGCGTGGGGATGCTGACCGAAGGCTGGGATTGCAACACCGTGACGCACATCGTCGGCCTGCGTCCGCTCATGTCGCAACTGCTCTGCGAGCAGGTGGTCGGGCGCGGACTGCGCCGCGCGAGCTACGAGGTCGGCGACGACGGCATGCTCACCGAGGAGGTGGCGAAGGTCTTTGGCGTGCCGTTTCAGATCGTGCCCTTCAAGGCAAACCCCACCGGCCCCGCGCCTGAGCCGATCAAGCGGCATCACGTGCGCGCGCTACCGCAGCGTGCGGCGCTGGAGATCAAGTTCCCGCGTGTCGAAAGCTACACGCAGGCGGTGCGCAATCGTGTGACTGTGGATTGGGCGAACGTGCCGCCGATCACCATCGAGCCGGGACGCATTCCGCCAGAGGTGGAGATGAAGGGCCTGCACCCGACGAACGAAGGCCGCCTCTCAATCAGCGGTCCGGGCCAGGCGGATTTGGTGAGCCTCAAGGCGTCCCGCGCCAAGAATCGCGTGCAGCAGCTTGCTTTCGACGTGGCTGCCGCCTTGACGCGCCGTTACATCGAACAACAACGCTGCGAAGTCCCGCCGCACGCGCTCTTTCCGCAGCTCTCCGCGATCGTAGATCATTACCTGCGTGAGAAAGTGCGGGTAGTACCTCTGGCAGACATCAAGGACCTCTTCCTCGCGCCCTATTACGGATGGCTCGTCGAAGGGCTGCTTGAAAACATTCGCGGCGACGTGAGCGAAGGGGAAGCGCCCGAACTGCCACTCTATGAAGCTTCACGCGGCGCCGACTCGACAAGCGAGGTCGATTTCTGGACGAGCCGCGACATTCGCGAGGTGAACCGCAGCCACGTGAGCGCGGTCGTTGCCGACACCAAGAAGTGGGAACAAACCGCGGCCTACTACTTGGACACACACCCGGCGGTGGAGAGCTTCGTGAAGAACGCAGGTCTCGGGTTTGGCATCCCGTATCTGCACAACGGCGAGATGCACGACTACGTGCCGGATTTCCTCGTCCGGCTCGCTGCCCCCGAGCGAACCATGCTGATCCTCGAAACCAAAGGCTACGATCCGCTCAAGGAAGTGAAGCAAGCCGCTGCCCTCCGGCTGGTGCGCGGCCGTGAATTCCGACGGGCAATACGGACGCTGGAACTATTCGCTGGTCGCAAACCCGGCAGAGATCCACCCGTTGCTCCGGCGCCGGGCGCAGCGTTGAGCGGGTGAATTTCGGACGAGTATCGCGAGGTTTGATCGAGTTTCCGCTTGGACGCCCACTATTACTTGTGGTAGATCGCCATCCGTCGGTCACCCCACCACAAGATGTATTGTTCCAAATGCGGAGGTATCGAGGACAAGGTCATCGATTCCCGCCTGTCAAAGGACGGGAAGAGTATCCGACGCCGCCGTGAATGCGTGGGCTGCGCGAGCCGTTTCACGACCTACGAGGAGATCGAGCGGGCGGACTTGCGGGTGGTGAAACGCGACGGCCGCAGTGAGGTGCTGAACAAGCAAAAGCTGCTCAGCGGAATGGTGAAGGCTTGCGAGAAGCGACCGGTGAGCGTCGAGACGCTGGAGAAGGCGGCGGAGGAAATCGTGCAGGATCTCGAGTCGGAATTCCGCCGCGAGATTCCCTCCAGCGTGATCGGCGCGAAGGTCATGGACAAGCTGCACCAGCTCGATGAGGTGGCCTACGTGCGCTACGCTTCGGTCTACCGCCACTTTCAAGACATCGGAGAATTTATCGACGAAATCCAATCCCTGGAACGCCGCCCGAAACGCAGCGTTCTGCAACCCGAGCTTTTCAAATGATCGCGCTCAAGGACAACCTCCCCGTCATCCAACTCTCATCCGGCCAGGCCGTCGCGTTCGAACGCGAATGGCTGGTGCGTTCCCTGGCCAGCGCCGCGCGGCGGGCGGGCTACGGGAAGTGGTGGCTCGCCGAACACGTCGCGGAAAGCGTGACCTCGTACCTCCGCGACCAGCGCGAACTCACCGTTCTTCCGGTCGAAAAACTGACCCGCGCCGTGCAGTCGGTCTTGCAGGTGATTGGCTATGCGGAAGTCGGCCAATATTTTGTTCCGGCACCGCAGAAGGTTTCCGTGTCGCTCGTCGCGCTCGCGAAGGAAGCGGGGACCGGCTACGAGCTGGCGTTCTTCGATCGGCTCGGGCGCTGTATCCAGGAGTTGCTCCAGGAAAAGAATGCGCACTTTGAACTCTACGGGCTGGAGTCTTGCGTGAAGGCCCTTTGCGCGCGAAAAGTCTGGAGTCGTGACTGCGACGCCTTGCGGGAAGAGATCGTCTCCTTCACCCGCGAGCACACCGGCACCGCTGCCGCGCCGTTCGATATTTCCTTTTCGTTGCAATGACCCTCTTTGAAAAAATCGCCTCCCATGAGATTCCGGCGAAGATCATCCTCGAAACCGAGGAGTTGGTGGCGTTCCACGATGTCCACCCGCAGGCCCTGGTGCATGTGCTCATCGTCCCCCGCCGGCCGATTGCGCGGCTCGGGGAGGCAGGCGTACTCGATGCCGACCTGCTCGGCCGGTTGCTCCTCGCCGCGCCGGAAGTAGCGCGCCTGACCGGCCTGACCGACAGCGGCTATCGCGTGGTGATCAACAATGGACGCGACGCCGGAGAATCGGTGCCGCACCTTCACCTCCACGTCCTCGGAGGACGCTCCCTCGCGTGGCCGCCTGGCTAGGCCCCCTTCTCATCCACCGACTGCCATGCCTTCATTGCTTTTCTACGTTCCGATCTTCCTGGCAGCCATCATCTACGTCGCGCGGCTGGTGGAAATCGGCGCCAAGCGCGACACGGTTTCCGGACCAGTTCGGGAGAATCTCACGTTCCGCCTTTTTTTGATCGTCGGCACGGCGGTCACGTTTGGTTCGCTCGCAGAGTATCTGCTCATCCCCCGCGCGTTCTCCTGGGGCGCGGTTGCCGCGGGCGTCGTCTGCTCGGCCGTTTCGTTCTGGCTGCGCCGGAATGCGATCGCGGCGCTCGGGCGGTTCTGGAGCCTGCACGTCGAGATCCGCGAAAACCACCAGTTCGTGCAGAGCGGCCCGTTCCGCTTCATGCGGCACCCCACCTATTTCTCGATGGTCCTGGAGTTGCTGAGCTTCGCGCTGATTTTCAATGCCTGGATCGCCATGCTCTTCATTCCCCTCGCCTTCATCCCCGTGCTGATCATGCGGCTGCGCCTCGAGGAACCTGCGCTGGTGGAGAAGTTCGGCGATGCCTATCGGGAATATCAGAACCGCGTTCCGATGCTGATTCCCTACAAGTGGCCATCCCGATGAGCGAGCAACGTCGGGTCGTCATCACCGGAATGGGCGTGGTGGCCCCGAGCGGGCGCACTCTCGAGGAACTCTGGACCGCCGTGCGCAAAGGCGTGAGCGGCGCACGGAAGATGACGCGGTTCGAGCCCGGCGCAGCGCCGACGCTGATCGCGGCGCAGGTGGCCGACGACTTCGACGCGGGACAGTACATGGACGCGAAGATCGCCCGGCGCATCGCCCGGTCGCATCTCTACGGCGTGGTCGCGGCGATCCTCGCCCAGCGGGACGCGGGCATCGATTGCGCGGGGATCGACCCGGATCGCGTGGGCATCGTGGAGGCGACCACGGCGAGCAGCAACGAGACGGCATCGCAAGCGGACGACGCCTACATGAAACGCGGCTACAAGGGCGTGGGCCCGTCCGCGCTCGTCAATGGCTACAGCGGCGCGGGCTCAGGCGAGATTGCCAAGGAACTCAACGTGCAGGGGCACGCGGTGACGATCAGTTCCAGCAGCGCCTCGGGCAACGACGCGATCGGCTACGCCTACAGCATGATCAAGCACGAGGAGGTGGACGTGATGGTCGCCGGCGGCTCCGAGGCGCCGATCGTCCCGCACGTCTGGGGCGGCCTGTGCATGAACCGCATCATGACCCGGCGCAAAGATACGCCGCAGCAGGCGATGCGCCCCTTCGACGTGACGCGCGATGGCATCATCCTCGGCGAAGGCGGCGCCTATCTCATCCTCGAAGAGCTTTCCCACGCGCTGAACCGCGGGGCGAGGATCTACGCCGAGATCTGCGGCCACGGCCGAAGCTGCGAGGCCTACCATCCGGTCGCGCCGCATCCCGAAGGCCACGGCTACTTCCGAGCCATCCAGAAAGCGTTTCGCTCTGCGGCGATGGATGCCGATCTCGTGGACTACATCAATGCCCACGGCACCGCGACCGATGCAAATGACGTGATCGAAACGAAGGCAATCAAACGCTTCTTCGGCCCGCAGGCTTACAAGCTGGCGGTGAGTTCCACCAAGCCGGTCACGGGCCACCTGATGGGTGCCGCCGGAGCCCTCGAGACGGTGATCACCGCGCTGGCGATCCACCATCAGGAAATCCCCCTCACCCTGAACCTCACGACCCCAGCGCCTGAGTGCGATCTCGACTACGTCCCCGGACGCTCGCGGCCGTACCCGATCCGGGTCGCCTTGAATCTCAGCAGCGGCTTCGGTGGGAAAAACTCCTGCCTCGTGCTGAGCCGGTACTCTGGCTGACATGCAATTCGGCGAACTGATCCCACTCATCGGAGCGGTGCTGAATCTCTCCCTGGCGATCTTCGTTCTGCTCCAGAATCCACGCGCGATCATCCTGCGCGTCTACTTTCTCCTCGGCGTCTCGTTCGCGGTCTGGAACTACGGCACGTTCTGGATGTTCCGGGTGCATGACCGGGAGATGGCTCTATTTTGGGCGCGGTTTCTCCAGTTTGGAGTCATCTTCATCCCGCTCACGCTGTTCCACATCAGCTTCCTCGTCGCACAGGTCCGTCTCCCTCGCTGGGTCGTCGCGACGGCCTACGGGTTTCACCTACTCCTTTTTGGATCAAACTTCACCGGTTTCTTTTTGGCCGGCGTCCGCAATGTCGGCTACGCGTGGTACTCGATCGCCGGCACCGGATTCTGGATCCTCTTCGCCATCTTCCCGCTCATGTGGGTCTCCGTCGGCATGCTCCTGTGGTATCGCCGCACGCTGCCGGTTCCTTCCCGGCGGCGGGTCACGCCGCTGATCATCGCCCAAGCCGCCATCGCCTTCTTCGGGTGCAACGACGCGCTGCCGATCCTCGGCTACGACTACTACCCGTTCACGAAGTATCAGATCTACCCGTTCGGCAGCATGGCGGTGATTTTCTACGGAATGATCGTGGGTTACAGCGTGCTCCAGCATCAGCTCCTGGAAGTCCGCATCACGCTCGGCCGGAGCACCGCCAAGGCGATTCGGATGCTCTTCATCTTCTTCACCGGGCTGTGCGTCCTGCTCATCCTCTGGCTGATCCACCCGCAGGGCTTCACGATCTTCTCGTTCTTCGCCGGACTCGCCGCGTTGATGATTGGTGCTGGGGCGGCCGCCACGCTTTTCCCCAAGCTTTTCGGCGACACGAGCGAAGTCATCGAACGCCGCCTCCTCGGAGACACCTTCGAATACGAGGACCAGGTGCGGAAATTCATCGAATCGATGACGTGGTATAGCGACGTCAATCTCCTGCTCAATGACCTGCACGATCTGCTCACCCGCGTCTTCAACCTCGCCAGCTACCACCTCATCCTGCGGGATGAGACGAACCGCCTCTTCGAGGTCGCGCGCTCGCATCCCGCGAGTTCGTTCGACTATCCCGAGCTGAAGCCTCACTCCCCGGTCTTTCGCTACTTCGAGTGGACGCAGGGCGAATACCTTCCCCTCAACAAGGACGACGTCTACACCCGCGGCTCGCAGCTCGCGCGGCAGGGCCGCGAGCAACTCGCCGTGCTGCAGGGGCAGTTCTGTTTTGCCCTTTCTTCGGAGGGCGAAATCTTCGGCTTGCTCGTAACGGGCGACAAGCACAGCGGCGAGATCACTGCCAACGACATCATGCTGCTCCTCACGCTGGTGAAAAGCATGAGTCTCATCATGAATCAGATCCGACTCAAGACGCAGGTCCTCCGCGCACAAGAGCTGGAACTCCTCGGCCGCATGTCGCGCGGCATGGCTCATGACCTGAACAACCTCCTCACCCCCGTCTGGACGCTGCTCCAGCTCTCCACCGAAGATGCCGGGGCTCCGCTCGACGAAGAGCTGCTCCCCGTCGCGCTGCGTCACGTCAAGACGATGCGCGCCTACATCAAGGAGGCACTCTTTTTCTCCGAAAACCTCCGGCCAGATCTGCAACTCGGCCGGCTCGATCTCGTGGTCCGCACGGCCATCGATGTCGCCCAGACCAGCCGGCCGAAGGCGGTGAAAATCGAGGCCAGCACGCCCACGGAAATCCTCGTGGAGATGGACGAGGTGCTGATCCAGCGCCTCATCGCCAATCTCATCGCCAACGCCATCGACGCGTCAACCGAGGGCGCGCTCGTTCGGGTGCTGCTCGAGCGTCTGCCCGAGACCGCCGACGGTCGCGACTGGGTGCGCGTGCGGATCGTCGACCACGGCGAGGGCATCCCGAAAGAGAACCTGAACCGCATTCTCACCCCCTACTTTACGACGAAAAACAGGGGCGACGAAAACCGCGGCTTCGGCCTCGGCCTGGCCATCTGTCGAAAAATCGTCACTTTGCACGGAGGAAATCTTGCGATTAGCAGCCAAGTCCGTAAAGGAACTACGGTGCAGGTCGATTTGCCCAGCCGGCAACTCAAGCCTGCCGTTCCCCCCATAGCTTCAGCGACGACTTAAATGCGAACCATCCTGCTGCTTTCCAATCAACCGTCCTTCGCCTCCGCGGTGGAGTCGGTTTTGGATCCGGCCCATTTTCAGCTCATCTGCAAGAGCGACGTGGCCGAAGCAGAATTCCTGCTCTCGCGCGGCGCGGTGGACGCCACCCTGCTCGACCTCAAGCTCACCGACACCCGGGCGATCCGCACCATCGAGGAAGTGAAGCAAGCCGCGCCGGGCTGCCCCATCATCGTCTATGCCCACGCCAAGCAGCGCGAGTGGGAGGAAGACGCCTACCTGCTCGGCGTCGAGCACGTGCTGGACAAGCCGCTGCGCGGCAAGCTCCTCGTCAATCTGCTCACCCGTCTCTTTCCGGCGGATGTCTCCTCGACTGCGCTGCTCGCCCCATCCGTCGCGCCACCGGCCACGCCCACCGAGCGGTCGCGGGCCGACCAGCTTCGCACGCTCGAGGCGCTGCGCCGCTTCTCTTCCGTGCTCACCCACGGGCTGGACGCATCGGCGCTGCTCAAGCAATTTCTCTTCCTGCTCCGCGAGATCATCGGCGTGAATCGCGCCATCGTCTTCCTGCGCAAGCCGTCCGCCGGTCGGGCCGATGGCGCCTCGGTCGAGGATCGCTGGCTGCGCTCGGTGTGCGCGGTCGGCCTCGATCACGACGTGCTCCAGCATTTCGCGCTGTCGCTCAACGCCGGCATTGGCGGACATTTGCATTCCCACGGCCGAATCTTGCGGGCGAATACGTCGGAGGCCCAGAGCAGTCGCGAGATCGCCAAGGAATTCCAAATCCTCGGCGTGCAGGTCGCGATCCCGATTCTCGATCGCGAATCGCTCGTCGGCGTCGCCGTCTTCGATGGCCGCCTCACCGGCGAGCCCTACACCAACGAGGAACTCGCCGTCATCTTCAACATGCTCGAGGAAGTGGGCATCGCGATCCGCAACTCCTGGCACCACGATCAACTCGTCTCGAATCAGCAGATGATCGCGGACATCCTTTCGCATCTCGGCTCCGGCTGCGTCGTGGTCAGCGCGAATCTTTCCACCCTCCACGCCAACCCATCCGCAGCGCGCGTTTTCCTTCACGACCAGCCGGATAAGACCCGGCTCGAATTCAGCGACCTGCCGCAGATGCTGGGCAGCATGATTTTTTCGGCCATCAAGTCCGGCGTGGGCGTACCTCCCTTCAATTTCCAACTCCCCCACTCCGCCGATACGCACTATCGCGTCGGCATCATGCCCTTCCGCTTCTACGGCGCGCAGATGCCGAGCGCCGCGCTGCTCATCATCGAAGACGTGACCGAACACGTCCGCGCCCAGACGCTCGAAATCGAGACCTCGAATCTCCGCCTCGTGAAATCGATGGCCGAACATCTCGCGCATGAGATCGGCAATTCCATCACTCCGCTCAGCACCTACGAGCAGATGCTCAAGGAATCGAACGGCGACCCGGAGGTCCACACGGCGTTCGGTTCCGCTTTGACCGATGGCGTCAAACGCATCACCCGCCTTTCCAATCAGATGATCTTCCTCGCCCGCGAGTGGCAGGGCGACTTCAGCGATTCGCACAGTCTGAATGACATCATCTCGGACGCATTCCAAGATGCCCATCAGTTCTATCCTGGGCAAAAAACAGCCCACTTAAACCCTGGGAAACCGCCCGCGCCCCAAGTCCGGATCAGTTGCGATCAAAAGGCGCTTCGCCACGCCTTCGCCGAGATCATCCTCAATGCCCTGCAGGCCAATCCGGACGACCCCAACGTCGAAGTCAACTTCACGGAAGGAAGTCAGGGAAGCCCCGGCATCCAGGTGGAGATTCGCGACTCGGGCGCTGGTTTCACCCTCGATTCCGCCCTCCGCGCACCCGAGCCTTTCTACTCGACGCGCCCGGTCGGACTCGGGCTGGGACTGACAGTTTCCCGCAAGATCATCGAGAGCCATCATGGCAAAATTGAGATCCCTGGGGATGATCCGACCCATCACGGTCTCGTCCGCATCCTCCTGCCAAAGGGAGCGGCCTGAACTTTCTTACCGGCGCCTTAACTTTAAGGCTGGTTGAGGCACTGAGCGTGCTATTGCATTCCTGCGATGAATCGCCCTAGCGCGCTCCTGTTCTCCCTCACCCTCTCGCTCGTGCCAGCCACCGGCTGGGCGCTGGGCACTCGCATCCCAGACCAAAATCCTCAGGCGACCGCCCGAGGCGACGCGTTTGCCGCGACTGCGGACAATCCCTCCGCGATCTACTACAATCCTGCGGGCATCACCCAGCTTGAAGGAACGAACATTCTGCTCGGCGGTTACGCGATCTCGCTCAAGGCGAAGGTCCAACTCGACGACGGCAAGCCATTCTCCTTCTCGAGCACCAACACCGACCTTCAGTTTGCTCCGCAAACCTACTTAACCTGGAAGCCCACGGGGCAGCCGATCGCACTGGGTTTGGGCATTTACGCGCCGTTCGGCTTCGCTTTGGAATACCCGGACGACACCCCGATCCGCGGCCTCGCGCATAAGGGAAAAATCGCCTACCTCACGGTCAACCCGGTTTTCGCCGTCCAGATCACTCGTGAGTTCTCGTTCGCCGTGGGGGCGACGATCAACTACGCCAAGGCTGAACTCGAGCAGGGTGTCCGCGCCCGCGGTGACAAGTTTCGCTTCGAGGGCGATGACGTGGACTACGGCTTCAATGCCGGCATCCTCTGGAAGCCACACCGGATGCACCGCTTTGGCCTGAACTACCGCAGCGCGACCACCCTCGACTTCGACGGGCATTCCGAGTTGCAGTACGCGGGCTTCAAGGTGCCGACGCCATTCGGTCCTTTCCCCGTGCCCGGCGTCGACCGCCGGGAGCGGGCCAGTGCCGAATTCGAGTTCCCGCAGACCATCGTGCTGGGCTACGCCTTCACTCCCACGGAGGACTGGAATTTCGAGTTCAACATCGACTGGACGGACTGGGACAGCCTCAACACCGTCACCCTGAAGCAGGAAAAATCACCTAGCATCCTGCTCCCGTTCAACTGGCGCTCCAGCTTTCTCTACGAATTTGGTGTGACGAAAAAATTGGCTTATGGCTTGCGCGTGAGTGCCGGTTACGTTTACAGCGAGAACTCGGTGCCAAACGAAAGTTTCAATCCGATCGTCCCAGACTCCGATCGCCACATCTTCAGCGTCGGACTGGGCCAGGAACTTAACTCCTACAGTTGGGACATCGCTTACCAATACACTCACGGTCCTTCACGCAGCATCGATCAGGGAACCTCTGCCGACGGAACTTACCGCTTTGACAGCCACGCAGTCACCGTTTCGCTTGGATACCATTTCTGAACCCATTCCAGTGCCGGTCGTACCGGACAAGCCGGTCCTCCTCGTCGTGGACGACGAAGAGGGCCCGCGACAGTCGTTGCGCATCGTCTTCAAAAACGACTACCAGGTCCTCCTCGCCAGCAACGGTTCCGACGCAATCGAGATCGTGCGGAACCGAGCGGTCGATGTGGTCGTTTGCGACATCATGATGTTCGGCCTGTCCGGGGTGGACGTGCTCAAGGAAATCAAGGAGATCGATCCCGCGGTCGAGGTCATCATGCTCACGGCATTTGAGACGATCGAGACCGCGCGCCAGGCCCTCCGGCACGGAGCCAGCGACTATCTCAACAAGCCATTCGATATCCCGTCCATGCGGTCCGCAGTCAAGCGGGCGGCGGAAAAGCACCGCACCACCCTGGAATTCCGCAAAACCAACGAGCACCTGCACGAACTCCAGCAGATGCTCCAC
>JANPHH010000261.1:0-2316 GCA_031424375.1 Chthoniobacter sp.
TCAGTTACGAGGAGGGCGAAATGATTGCCGGACTTCTTCTCTTTGCCGCCGCTGTTGCGTATCGCCTCCTCCCCGTCCTCCTCGGGATCAAATTGCAGCAGCCCGAGTGGCTCCCGAATTTCTCCCCGATGCCTGCGCTCTGCCTCTGCGGTGCGGCCTTCCTCCCGCGGCGTCTCGCCATCGCCGTGCCGCTCGTCGCGCTGCTCGGCACGGACCTCGTGCTGAACGCGCACTACGGCTTCCCCCTTTTCACCGTGGAGTTTCTCGGAAAGACCGTCGCATTCGCCGCGGTGGTTACACTCGGCTGGCATCTCCGCAAAAATCCACGCCCCGGTGTGATCCTTCCCGCAGTGCTCGGCGGCTCGCTCTTTTTCTACATCGTGACGAACACCGCATCGTGGCTCTACGAATCCGGCTACGCAAAATCCGCCGCAGGGTGGCTGCAGGCGCTCACGACCGGCCTCCCCGGCTACCCGCCGACGTGGATTTTCTACCGCAACACGCTCGCGGGCGACATGCTCTTCACCGCGCTCTTCCTCGCGTGCATGCACTGGAGCCGCCGGCCCGCGAACGCGGCTGCACCGGCAACGGCTGAAGCGATCCGTTAACGGCGCAGCGCCGGCACCGAGATCCTAATCTTATTCTTCCTGTTTGCCCCGGCACTCGCTGGCTGAACGGAGATTAGGATTAAGATTAGGATTACGAATTAGATTAAGAGGGAAATGACGGTTGAGGCCGGCCATTGACGCCACCTTGAAGGGCCACCATATTCCGCCCCCTTTTTTCCAAGAAACTCCATGCCGAGCAATACCCGCAATTTCTGCATCATCGCCCACATCGATCACGGGAAGACGACCCTGTCCGACCGCCTGCTCGAATTCACCGGGACGATCCAAAAGCGTGAGTCGCAGGAGCAGCTCCTCGACGCGATGGATCTCGAGCGCGTGCGCGGCATCACGATCAAGGCGCATCCCGTGCGGATGATGTACAAGGCACGCGACGGAAAAGAGTACAAGCTGAATCTCATGGATACGCCGGGGCACGTGGACTTCGCGTATGAAGTCTCGCGCTCGCTCGCGGCCTGCGAAGGCGCGCTGCTCATCGTGGACGCCGCACAGGGAGTCGAGGCCCAGACGGTCGCGAATGTGCACCTCGCGGAGAAGCAGCAGCTCAAGCTCATCCCAGTGGTGAACAAGATCGATCTGCCGAACGCCGACCTCCCGTCCGTGATGCGGCAGCTGGAGGAAATTTTGGCCATTCCCGCCGAGGAGGCGATCCTCGCGAGCGCAAAGCAGGGCATCGGCATCGAGGACATCCTGGAGGCCGTCATCGCGCGCATCCCAGCGCCGCCGGATAACCGCAGCTCGCGGCTGCGGGCGCTGGTGTTCGATTCGACGTTCGACACGTATCGCGGCGTGGTCGTGTACGTGCGCGTCGTGGATGGCGCGATCAAGGCCGGCGACATGGTGCGCCTCATGGCCACGAACAGTTCCTACGAGGTAAAAGAGGTCGGCATATTCCGGCCGCAGTATCCGAAATTTGTGCCGCAGCCCGAACTGGGCCCCGGCGATGTCGGCTACGTCATCGCGAACATGAAGACGGTGACCGAGGTGAAAGTCGGCGACACTTTGACCAACACAAAGCAGCCGGCGACCGAGCCGCTCGCGGGATTTCAGGAACTGCAGCCGATGGTCTTCAGCGGCATCTACCCGATCAATACGGCGGACTTCGAGCACCTGAAGGCGGCGATGGGCAAGCTGCAGCTCAACGACGCGGCCTTCCACTTCATGGCGGAATCATCCGTCGCGCTCGGCTTCGGTTTCCGCTGCGGATTCCTCGGGCTGCTGCACATGGAAATCATCATCGAGCGGCTACGGCGCGAGTACAACATGGACATCATCGCCACGTACCCGTCGGTCATCTACGAGGTGGTGAAAACGAACGGCGAAATCCTCCGCGTGGACAACCCGGAGAACCTGCCCGACCCCTCAGTCATCGAGGAAATGCGCGAACCCATCGTGCGGTGCTTCATCATGATCCCGAATGAGTTCATCTCGCCGATGCTCCAGCTCATCATGGACAAGCGCGGCGTGCTCGACCACACCGAGACGCTCGACAGCAAGCGCGTCATGCTCACCTGCGTGCTGCCGCTCAACGAGATCCTCGTCGATTTTAACGACAAGATTAAGTCGCTCACCCGTGGCTACGGCTCGATGGACTACGAGCACGCCGGCCATCGCGCTGACAAGATGGTCAAACTCGACATGCTCGTGAACGGCGAACCCGTGGACGCATTCTCATCCATCGTCCATCGCG
>JANPHH010000262.1:0-3091 GCA_031424375.1 Chthoniobacter sp.
GAAGGAACTCGAGAAACGCGGCGCGAACATCCTCGCGCCACGCGGCGAGTTGACGCCGACGCTCTTCGACGGGAAGCGATTCTTCGTCCGCCACGTCATCGACCTCGCGACAGAACGCGTAGAGCGCCGCCATGCCCAGACGCTTGGGCTTGGGCAACATGATGAACGCGAGCGCAAGGTTGGAAGCGCTGCGGCGCGTGATGGCCTGGCTGGCTTCCATTGCCTACGAAGTGATTTCCGGCTTGTTGGGGTCGTGTTCCGGTGGCGCTGGCGTCGCCTCGTCTTCGCCGCGCAACGGCGGCAACCCACCCGTCTCGGCCAAGGTGGGATAGCGTTTTTGAAACACCACCCGCCGCTTCTTCCCGCTGCGTTTGGCGGCCTCGGCGCCCTCGTTGAACGCGGACCGGGACACGCTCGCCCCGCGACGACCGCGCATGAATTTCACCCACACCACGCACAGCAAGCCGACGAGGAGCGCCACGCCAATGATCAATAGAAAGTCGATCCAGAGCCCGTTCGACTTGCCAATGTATGGCTCGATCAGCGGGAAACTTGAATTCGCAGAGTTATTCATGGCGCATCAGCAAGGTTGTCAGGACTTCGCTTCCGGAACTTTCGCCACCGACGCGTCCGGTTCAGCCGGCTCATCGTCGTCGATGTTGATGTTCAACCGCTGCATTCGATAGCGAAGCGCGTGACGGCTGATCTTTAACTGGTCGGCCGTCCGGGTCAAACTGAACCGGTTCAGTTCCAGCACGCGGTTGATCAGGTTCCGCTCGAATTGCGCGAGCGATTCGTCGAGCGGAAGATTCGCGGGGATGCTCTCCGGGCCGGCGGACTTCCGCAAACGCGTCTCCACCTGGAAATCCGGCAGGCTCGCCGGCTGCACTTCGTCAGTCGTTTCGAGAATGACCGCCCGCTCGATCACGTTGCGCAGCTCGCGCACGTTGCCCGGCCAATGGTGCTGGGACAATTTCTCCTGCGCCGAACGGCTGATGCGCTTGATGCGCTTGGCCATCGACTGCGTGAAAAATTTCAAAAAGTGATCCGCCAACAAGGCAACGTCCGAGCCGCGCTCACGCAATGGCGGCGGGAAGAACTGCACGACATTCAAACGGTGAAAAAGATCCTCGCGGAAGTCGCCCTGCTTGATCGCCTCGACAATGTCGCGATTGGTCGCGGCGAGTAATCGCACATCAACGCGCAATTCATCGTTGCCGCCGACGCGGGTGAATGTGCCGTCCTCCAGAAACCGCAGCAGCTTCGCCTGCAACGGCCGGCTCATGTCGCCGATTTCATCGAGGAAAATGGTGCCTTGATGCGCTTCCTCCACGCGGCCGAGCTTCTGTTTCAGCGCACCGGTAAAAGCGCCCTTCTCATGCCCGAAGAGCTCGCTCTCCAGTAGGCTCTCGGGAATCGCCGCGCAATTGATCCGCACGTAATTGTGCTGCCGCCGGCGGCTCAACGTGTGGAGCGCGCCCGCGATCAGTTCCTTGCCCGTGCCGCTTTCGCCGAGAATCAGCACCGTGGCATTGGTCGGCGCCACGGTTTGGATCATCCGCCGCAACTCGCCCATGCGCGGGCAGTCGCCAATGATTTGCTCAAGCCGATACGGTTCAATGACGCGCGCGCGCAAGGTGGCGTTTTCGCGCAGGAGCTTGTGGCGTTCGGCGCAACGGCTGACGGCGTGAAGCATTTCCTCCGGATCAAACGGCTTGGCCAGATAATCAATCGCGCCGGCCTTGATCGCTTCCACCGCCAGCTTGGGTGTGGCGTACGCCGTGATCATCAGGATCGGCAGATCGGGCCAGCGCGCCTTGATCTTGCCGAGCAGTTCATAACCGCTCATGCCGCCGAGCCGCGCGTCGGTGATGACCATGAAGAACTCGTCCTGTTCCAGAGTTCGCAACGCTTCCTCGGCCGACTCCGCGCCGCGCACCCGATAGCCATGGCGCTCCATCGCCGTCGTGAGCGAGAGACGCATGTTCTTCTCGTCATCGATGATGAGCAACGGTGGCAGGGTGGCACTCATGTCGCAGTGTGAGCCGGTGTTTTGGTGGGCAACTCTAAAACGAACCGCGCGCCTTTTCCAAGCTCCGATTCAACGCGCACCGAACCGCCGTATAGCTCCGTGTTGTGCTTCACGATCGCGAGCCCGAGGCCGGTGCCTTTGGGCTTCGTGGTGAAATACGGCTCAAACACCTGTTCACGCCGTTCCGGCGGAATTCCCGGGCCATCGTCCGCCACCGTGATCACCAACCGGTACCCGGGTTTCTCCGCAATCGAAACATCCACGTGACCCCGGCCTTGAATGGCCTCGCGCGCGTTGAGCAGCAAATTCACCAGCACTTCGGAGAGGTGGTTGCGCTGCATCAGCAGCGGCGGCAAGTCCCGGGAAAACGTTCGCTGGACCGAGACGGGCAGATGCAAGGCCGACGGAAACACCTGATCCAAGGCGCGTTCCATTTCTTCCACGACGCCTACGCGCTCCACTTTGCCTTCGATCAACTGCGCGTAGCCCATCACCTGCGTGATGATGAGATCGGAACGGTTCACCTCCTCGCGAATCATCTGCACCTGCTGCGCCACGTCCGGTTGTTTGCCGGCGGTCGTCTGCTGGAGGTTGAACGCGGCATTGTTAATGATCGCGAGCGGATTCTTGAGTTGATGCGCGATCTCCGCGGCCAGACGTCCGGCGGATTGGAGTTGCTGCTGGCGCGCCTGAAATTGCCGCGCGTCCTCCTGCACGCGCATATTGCGGTCGAAGATAACCTGGATGCCGTAGCAACAAGCCGACAAGAGCAGCAGCAACACCAGCCGCAAGAGGAAGGGTTCCCCAGCCGGACTCAACACTGTCCGTGCCGAAATCAAATTCGGCCCGGCCTCAATCAATTCCGACGCCATCTCCAGCAAGGCCGGTTCCAGCAATGATCCGAGCACGTACGAGACGCACACGGACAGATTGAGGACGATCTGCAACGGCGCCACCGGCACGCTGACGGCGTTGCGAATGATCAAACCGAGGAACAGCCAATACAGCGCACTATCGTAACCTCCGGTCATCAAGGTCAGCGCCGCGAGAAAGAGTCCG
>JANPHH010000263.1:0-3362 GCA_031424375.1 Chthoniobacter sp.
CCTCTTCCAAGGCCAGCGCTACAAGTGGCAGAAGGCTCGCCGCGGCACGCCGAGTCTCGATCTTGCCCCGTCAAACTTCGTGAACTTCCTGCAAAACCACGACCAGATCGCGAACTCGCTCTGGGGCCGGCGAGTCCACACGCTGACCAGCGCGCCGCGCGTCCGGGCGCTCACCGCGCTCCTCCTGCTCGGACCAAATACTCCGATGCTTTTTCAAGGCCAGGAGTTTGCCGCCTCCACGCCGTTTCTCTATTTCGCGGATCACCATCCCGAACTGGCCGCCGCAGTCGCGAAAGGCCGGGAGACGTTTCTCGCGCAGTTTCCCAGCATCGCTTCGGAAGATGTGGCGACGCTCATTCCGAACCCAGAGCGCGAGGAAACCTTTCTGCGCTGCAAACTCGCCTTCGCGGATCGCGAGAAGAACGCGGAGATGCTCGCGCTTCACCACGACCTCATCCGCTTGCGCAAAGACGATCCGCTCCTCGGCAAGGTGCAGCGCGGCATGTTCGACGGCGCGGTGCTCGGGGCCACGGCCTTCGCGCTGCGGTTCTTTGGCTGCGCGCAGGATGACCGCCTGCTCATCGTGAATCTCGGCGCGCACATCCATCTCGATCCCGCGCCGGAGCCGCTGCTCGCGCCGCCGCTTGGCTGTTTGTGGGAAACCGCTTGGTCGAGCGAAGACCCGCGCTACGGCGGCGGCGGCACGCCGGCTCTCGACTCGGAGGAAAACTGGCATCTGCCTGCTGAGTGCGCCGTGCTCCTCACTCCGATTCCCGCACCATGACGACGACCCTCACCCGCCGCATCGACATCGCGCAAGCGCACGCCGATCACGCCCGCGAAATCCTCCGCCGCGAATGGCTGATCACCAATGGTCTCGGCGGCTACGGTTCCGGCACGATTTCAGGAATGGTCTCACGCCGCTATCACGGCCTGCTCATCGCGGCGCTGCCCGCGCCGCATGGCCGGGTGGTCATGCTCAATCATCTCGCCGAGCATCTCGTCCTCCCGGATGGCCGCTGTGTGCTCATCGGCGGCGAAGAACCCGGTGCCGGCGGCGACCCGGACGCCGACCCGCATCACGTCCGCGAGTTTCGGGTCGAGGACGGTCTCCCGATCTGGACGTACGAGGCGGAGGGTTTCCTCATCGAAAAGCGGCTGCTGCTTGTCCACGGGCAGAACACGCTGCACGCCACCTACCGGCTGCTTTCCGGGCAGGACTCCGCGCGACTGGAATTGCGGCCTTCCGTCCATTTCCGCCGGCACGAGAACGATGTCAGCGAGCCACTGCAGGGAGCCTACACCTTGCTCATCCACGAGCGGCGTTACGAAGTTTCCGCCCCGGCGCTGCCGCATCCGTTGCGGCTCTACGTTCACGATCAAAATGCGCACTTCACCCACGAAGGTGGACGCCTGCGTGAGCTCGGCTACCAGGTGGAAGCGGAACGCGGTTACCACTCGCGTGGGGTGCTGTGGAGTCCCGGTGAGTTTGCCGTCGAGCTGCGCCCGAACCATCCGATTACGTTCGTTGCTTCGACGGAAGACTGGGCCTCCATTCTCGCGCTCGATCCCGAGGCCACGCTGACCGCCGACCGCGCCCGACGCCAGCGCCTGATCGCGAGTGCCGCGCCGGGCGTTCAAGCCGCGCCCGCGGCCGAACTCGTCCTCGCCGCCGATCAGTTCATCATCACGCCCGCGGGTCGCGTCGAGGACGCCGCGCGAGCCAGGGCCGCCGGCGATGAAGTGCGCACCGTCATCGCAGGCTACCATTGGTTCACCGATTGGGGCCGGGACACGATGATCAGCCTCGAGGGACTCACGCTCACCACCGGCCGATTTCAGGAAGCCGCCTGGATTCTCCGCACCTTCGCTCACTACATTCGGGACGGCCTGATCCCGAATATGTTTCCCGAGGGCGAACGCGACGGGCTCTACCACACCGCCGACGCCACGCTCTGGTTCTTTCACGCCCTCGACCGCTACCTCGACGTGACCCACGACTGCGGCACGCTGCAACTGCTCCTTCCGAAGCTCATCGACATCGCCGAACACCACTTGCGCGGCACCCGTTTCGGCATCCGCGTCGATCCCGCCGACGGCCTCCTACGCCAGGGCGAAGAAGGCTATCAGCTCACCTGGATGGACGCGAAGGTGGACGGCTGGGTCGTCACGCCGCGCCGCGGCAAAGCCGTCGAGATCAACGCACTTTGGTACAACGCGCTGCGCCTTCTCGCCGACTGGCTGCGCGAAGAGCGCGGCGAAGAAGCCGCCCGACCGTTCGCCGAACACGCCCAGCGCTGCCGCGAGTCCTTCAACCGCCGCTTCTGGTCCGACGAGCGCGGCTATCTCCTCGACTTGGTGGATGGCGAGCACGGCGACGATCCTGCCCTGCGCCCCAACCAGATTTTCGCCATCTCCCTGCGCCATCCGATCCTCGACGAATCGCACTGGCCTGCCGTGCTCGAAAAGGTGCGCGCCGAACTGCTCACTCCCGTCGGTCTGCGTTCCCTCGCGCCGGGCCACCCCGATTTCAAAGCGCGCTACTTCGGCGACCTCCGCGCCCGCGACGCGGCGTATCATCAAGGCACCGTCTGGGGCTGGCTCATCGGCCCCTTCATCGACGTCTGGTTGAAAGTGCATCCGGACGACCGCGCCGGTGCCCGCGCGTGCCTGGAAGGTCTGACCGCGCATCTCGACCACGCGTGCGTGGGCTCGATCAACGAAATCTTCGACGCCGAGGAACCGTACACCCCGCGCGGGTGCATCGCGCAGGCATGGAGCGTCGCCGAGGCGCTGCGCTGCTTGGCGAAGACGGCAGCCGAACCAACCCGGCAGACGCCGTAGGACGGTCCGAACGCAGTCCCGGCCCCCATCGGATTGAGCACAAAGGAGTGTCGGTTATTCGCTTGCGAGGAAATCGCAACGGGCATTACTAGAGCCCCGACCGGCGAGGGAACTGTGTTGGATCCGACTTACATCACTTTCTCCCAAATCTGAACTGCTTCGAGCACCATGATCTCCTTCCTCCAGCACCTTTTCGATACGAGCGGCTTTCCACCACGCTGGAACTGCGGGCAGTGGTCCGCCGGCCACGGGTGGCTGCACATCCTTTCGGACATCGCCATCTTCGGGGCGTATTCGGCCATTCCGCTGACGCTCGCGTTTTTCATCCGGCGGCGGAAGGATGTGCCGTTCCTGCCGATCTTCTGGCTCTTCGCGGTCTTCATCGTCGCGTGCGGGCTCAGCCATCTCATCGAGGCGACGATTTTCTGGCATCCGTGGTATCGCCTCTCGGGCTTGGTGAAGCTGGTCACGGCGGTCGTTTCGTGGCTGACGGTTTTCGCCCTGCTCAAGGTCCTCCC
>JANPHH010000264.1:0-4198 GCA_031424375.1 Chthoniobacter sp.
CGAGATCGTTAAACAGACAAAGACGCCTGCTGCGTCAGACGCAACTGGCAATGGGCGCGAAGAAACATCAGACACAGGCGATTTGGCTACCCGAACCTCAGCCAACCAGCCAAATCCGCCTCATGAAATGAAGATTTGGGCGTTACTAAACAATGAGCATTCCAATCTTTTTATATCTATTGCAAGAATTGCCCTTCTGAGCCTAGTGGCGGTTTCCGGCGCATGGGGAGGTTTCCTCGGCTTCCACTTACGATATCGAGCCGGGGCAAAATTTGATGAGGCGGCAAGTTTGCCGATAACCTGCCCGCTAATGGGAGCGCTATTTGGCTTTATTGTGTTTCTCCTTCTTGCTTCGGGACTAGTCGAAGGGAGAATTTTCCCGACATCCGAGCAGAGCGAATGGCAAGCAATGCTCTTCGTCCCTGGGGCTATGTTTTGCCTAGTCCTGTGGTGTCTAATCGGAGGATTTGCCCAAGATCGCATTGTAGGAGTGCTGAACAGTCTGTCCAAAGATTTAGAAAAACAGGCTACTTCTGAAGCGAAGCCGAGCACCTTGCCGTAGCTTCTCTCCAAAAATCTCGATCATACTGTGAAGGAAACAGCCATAATCCTATATTCTAAAGGCCTCGAAATGCTTAACTTCGTCGCATATGCGATATTTGATATCCCACCTCCAGATAGAGCTTCATGTGTTTCTCAACAGTATTACATCGACGGTCATTCTGTTCTGTTGCGCTAGTTGTTCCAAACATCCGGTAGAGAAGGCTCGTCCAGCACCGGCGCTAACAGCCCTCGTTGTTCTATCTCAACAGCGGGCTTGGTTGCTTGATGGGAAGACCGTATTAACCTCTTCCCCCATATGTAGCGGACGGAAAGGCTTTGAGACTCCCACAGGAGTCTTCAACGTCTCTCGCAAGGAAAGGTTTCATCGTTCCACGATATACGGGGACTATGTATCGTTGTCCTCTGGAAAGGTGTTAAGGCAAGGTGTAGATCGTCGCAAATCGAACCCTCCGAGTGGCTCTAAATTCGAGGGAGCCAGAATGGACTATTACATCCAATTCAAAAATGGCATAGGATTCCACTGTGGCACGATAACTACCGAACCTTCTTCACACGGCTGTATCCGCCTGCCGACGGCATCTTCAAAAAGGTTTTTCGATGCGCTAAATGTAGGGTCTACCGTTGAGATCAGAGCGGATTCCAACCTTACTCCCTCACCTACCTCAATTACGCGACCAGCAGGTTAGCCCCCCCAGGGATCTTCGCTTGTCGCGAGATATATCTTGGATCTCAATTCCCGAGGCTGATACGCGCCGCCACATGCAGCGGTGCGTGCACCTATTGCCGGTCCAACGCAGACCTCGACCATCGGACTACTCCCGCATCGCCCGCTCGATGAGCAGGGTGGCGAGGCGTTGGGTGGCTTCGTCGAGGGCGGCGTTAGCCTTCTTCAGGGGTTGGGCGGCGCCGGTGGCCACGGCTTGTTCGACTTCGGTGACGCGCTGGGCGATGAGGGTGCGCTCTTCGTCGGAGAGGTCGGGACCGACTTGATCGAGGGCTTTGCGGACGGCGGGGAGGAGTTCGTCGGCTTTGAGCTTGGCCTCGACGAAGATGCGGTCGTTCACGTCCTCGAAGGCGTGTTCGAGGGAGTCTTCGAGCATCTTCTCCACTGCCTCGTCGCTGACGTCGATGGCGCTGGTCATTTCGACTTTTTTTTCCGCGCCGGTCTTGGTGTCGCGGGCGAGGACGTGGAGGAGGCCATTGGCGTCGATCTCAAACTGCACGCCGACGCGGGCGTGGCCCTTCGGCGCGGGCTCGAAGGCGAGTTCGAACTGCCCGAGCGGCCAGTTGTCTTTGACCAGCTCGCGCTCGCCTTGCAGGACTTTGATCAGCATCGCGGTCTGGCCGGCGACGGCGTTGGTGAAGAGTTCGCCGGCCTTGATCGGGATGGTGGAATTGCGCGGGATGATGACGTTCATCAGGCCACCGAAGGTCTCGATCCCGAGGGAGAGCGGGGTGACGTCGAGGAGGACGATATTTTGCACGGCGCCGCTGAGGATGCCGGCCTGGATGGTGGCGCCGAGGGCGACGGCTTCGTCGGGGTTTTGCGTAGTGTTCGGTTCGCGTCCGAAGATCTCGGCGGCGAGGCGGCGGACGAGCGGCATGCGGGTCTGGCCGCCGACGAGGATGACTTCGTCGAGGTCGCTCGGGACGAGCCGGGCATCGGCGAGGACGCGGCGACAGTGGGCGCGGGTGCGTTCCACGATGGGGAGAGCGATGCGCTCCAGCTCGGCGCGGGTTAGAGGGTAAGAGACACTTTGAACGCCATCGAAAAAGGGCAGGTCGATGGTGGTTTCGGTCTCCGTGGAAAGGCGGTGTTTGGCTTCGATCGCGGCTTCGCGGAGGCGGGCATCCGGAGGGACACGCTCCTGCGTGCTCCCACGCTCGTTTGTGGAGAAAACGCCGGGAGAAAAATCGGGGACGCGCGGGAGCGCGGCCCTCCGAAGGTGATCGATGAGCGCCGCGTCCACGTCGTCGCCACCGAGGCGGGTGTTGCCATTCGTGGCGAGGACTTGGAAGACGCCCTGATTCAGTTCGAGCAGGGAGATGTCGAAGGTGCCGCCGCCGAGGTCGAAGACGGCGATTTTCGCGCGGTCGCGCAGCTTATCCAGGCCGTAGGCGAGCGCGGCAGCGGTGGGTTCATTGACGATCCGCTCGACGATGAGCCCGGCGAGTTCGCCCGCGCGTTTCGTCGCGGCGCGCTGGGCGTCATTGAAATAGGCCGGGACGGTGATGACGGCGCGCGTGACCTCCCGCTCCAGCGCACGTTCGGCATCGGTCTTCAGCTTGCGCAAAATGAATGCCGAGACCTCCTCCGGCGTGACTTCGTGGTCGCGCACCCGCACGCGGACGGGCTCACCTTTCTCTCCCGCGAGCGCGTAGCTCACATCGTCCGCTTCCTCACCGACGCGCCGACCGATGAAGCGCTTCACCGACGACACGGTCGCCGCCGCATCGATGGCCCGCATTCGCGCGGCAGCGCGCCCCACGACCGGCTCGCCGCTCGCGGGAAAGTGGACGACGGACGGGGTCAGCCGCTCGCCGTCCGCATCGGCAATGAGCACGGGAAACCCGGCGTCCATCGCGCCGATGAGAGAATTGGTCGTGCCGAGATCGATACCGACGATGAGAGACATGGGCGGCGAATGTGGGACCTCCACCGGCGCGTGTAAAGGGGTGCGGGTGGCAAGGATGAGGGTCCACGAAAGACACGAAAGGACACGAAATGGGGAAGACTCGGAAGTCCACGCGGCTTCTGCGTTTCGTGCCATTTCGTGTCTTTCGTGGACGTCCCGTTTTCCCCTCCGGAACTCGGAGTCTTAGAACCACGGAATGGGCGAGATCGACAAAGCTCCCCGCGGGAGCCCTTTCTTTAATTCCGTCTATTTCGAGGTTGTTCGTCTACCGCTCCCAATGCAGCCGTGCTTCGCGGGCTTGGTGCTGCCAGCGGGTGAGGTAGGCAAAGGTGGTGTAGGCGGCGGCGATTTCGGCGGCATCTGCGCCGGTGACAGCATGATCCTTCGCACGAACCTGGTCCTGGGCGGTGTGGATCGCACCTTCGATCGCCGTTTCGATCGCCTCGAGGTCCCGCCGCACCAGCGATTCTTCGCCCGCGAGCAGCGCCAGCGCGAGCGGTGACATGATCGCGGACTGCTTCGCCGCGAGCTTTCCGGCGCGCTGCTGCCAGCCGCCGAAGCGCATGAAGAGGTCGCCGAGTTCCGCAGGCGGCGGGGCATTCACGGCGAGACACTCCGGGGCGGTGAGTTCGAGGAGGTGGCGAAGGCGCGTGGGCACTTCGCGGAGGGTCGTGTAGGCGGTGTTGAGTTCCGCGAACTTCGCGGCATCGCCTGTGCCGGAGACGTCGGGATGCAGCTCGGCACTCCGGCGGTGAAAGGCTTCCTTCACCGAGTCGGGATCGAGCCACGGGCGGCGTTCCTGGCCGAGGAGGGCGAAGTAGTCGGGCATCCGCGGCACTCCGCGCGGTCGCGCACGCCGGAGCAAGCCGTTTCGCAGGGAAATCCGCTTCACCCGCACACGACGCACCGCTATTGCACAGGCCTGTGAAGAAAGAACGCCTGATCCCCGACGCCCAGGCGCGAGCCGCCGTGCTCGCGCTGATTCTCGCCTCCGCGCT
>JANPHH010000265.1:0-15171 GCA_031424375.1 Chthoniobacter sp.
ATCGACCCGCTCAGCGCGCCCGTCGATGCCCGCTACGCCTGGATCGGCCAGATTTGCGCCGCCGCGCTGCACAAAGGCGGCGCGCACGACGCCACTTCGGTCTCCGACCACCACGCCGCCCGGCACACCCCGAAAGCCCCCACCCCTACCACGCAGCGCTCCGCTCAGGATGACAGGGGATTTCGTTCGCGCTGCGCGCGGTTGCACGCTCCATACTCTCCGCTAATAAAGTCCGCCGCTCCCGCATTGGACCCTCAACGCCCCCATCTCTTCCAAAATTCATGCGCCTCCTCCTGCCTGCCGCGTTTCTCGCTCCCCTCACCATCCTCCTCGCCAGTCACGCGTTCGCTGCGGATGCCGGGTTCTCCTTGAACGAAAAACCGGGCGAATCCCTCGACGTCCTCCGCGATGGCAAGGTGCTCGCGCGTTACATGATGGCGCACGATGTCTCCACGCCGGCGCGGCAGGCGGAGACCTACAAGCCGTTCCTTCACGTCTTCGATGCCGCCGGAAAGGAGCCGATCACCAAAGGCGCGGGCGGTTCCTACACCCATCACCGCGGCATCTTCATCGGCTGGAATAAGCTGACGGTGGGCGGCAAGACCTACGACCGCTGGCACATGAAGGGGGGCGATCAGGTGCATGAAAAATTTCCCACGCGGCAGGCGGGCGCGAACTCCGCGAGCTTCACCTCGCTCGTGCGCTGGCAGGGCGCGAAGGCCGACGAATCGGTGATCGAGGAAGCACGCACTTTTACCTTTCTCCCGCCGCCGGGCGCCGCCTACGCGATGATCGACGTGCGGTCGCAGCTCAAAGCGGTGGCCGGCGAGACGGAACTCAACGGTGATCCCGAACACTCGGGCCTCCACTTCCGCCCCGCGGACACGATCGACCGCACGAAGACGGCCTACCTTTACCCGGTGGAAAAGGCGAACGCGCACAAGGACCGGGACTATCCGTGGTTCGGCGAGAGTTTCACGCTGCCCGGCGGGCGTTTCAGCGTGGTCTACCTCAGCCATCCGGGGAATCCCAAGGACGGCGCGGCTTCGGCGTATCGCGACTACGGGCGGTTTGGCGCGTTTTGGAAGACGACGATCCCGGCGCAGGGCACGGCGGAATTTCGCGCGCGGTTTTTGGTTTTCGCGGGCGAGTTGCCGGATGCGGATTTTATCCAGAAGCAGTGGAACGAATACGCTGGGAAGAGCGACCCGACGTCGAAGGTCACGACGCTGCCGGCGGAAATGGGCAAGTCGCCCGACTCGAGGAAGGTGGACGCAAAGAAGCCCGTCGCGCCCCCTGCCACTTCCGCCGTCACCGAGCCGGTGAAAGCACCCGCCGCGGACAAACCGGCCGCGCCCATCGCTGAACGCAAAACCCCCAACGCTGCGCCGATCGCCCTCTCCGCCGACCCCGCGATCCGCGCCGCGCAGAGCGCCAAACGCGCGGGCGGCGGACCGGAGAATCCCGAGCTGCACTTTCGCCCACCCGCGCCGCCCGTGCTCACACCGGAGCAGCAGATGAAAACCTTCAAGGTCGCGCCCGGGTTCAAGGTCCAACTCGTGGCCGCGGAGCCGATGGTGGAGTCGCCGGTGGCGATCTCGTGGGACGATCAGGGCCGGATGTATGTCTGCGAAATGCGCAACTACATGCACGACGTGGACGCCACGGGCGAAGATCAGCCGATCGGCCGCATCACCCGCCTCGAAGACACCGACGGCGACGGCGTGATGGATAAGAAAACCGTCTTCGTCGACAAGCTCATCATGCCCCGCGCGGTCATGGCACTGGGTGACGGCGCGGTGGTCAGCGAGCCGCCGGTGCTGGCGTGGTATCGCGACACGGATGGCGACGGAGTCTCCGACAAAAAGGAAATCATCAGCGAAAAATACGCGACCGCCGGCGGCCAGCCCGAGCACATGGCAAACAGCCCGACGTGGACGATGGACAACTGGATCACTTCCAGCGGCCACAACGTGCGCTACCGCTTCAAGGGCGGGCAGTTCACTAGCGAAGACACCACGGCCTCGGGCCAATGGGGCCGCACGCAGGACGACTGGGGCCGGCAGTTCTACAACTCGAATAGCGACCTGCTGCGGAGCGACCTCTTTGCCCCCGCCTACTACGTCCGCAACCCGCGTCTGCCCGATCGCACCGGCATCGGCTTCCAGGTCATGCGCGATCAGGTCTGCTGGCCGTCGCATCCCACGCCGGGCGTGAATCGCGGCTACCTCGAGAACGTGAAGAAACCCGACGGCACGGTGACCAAAGGCACGCTCCGCCCCGATGGCACGCTGCAAGCCGTCACCGCCACGTGCGGGCCGGCCATCTATCGCGGCGACCTCTTCCCTGCGGAGTTCCGCGGCAATGCGTTCATCCCCGAGCCGAGCGGCAACTTCGTCAAGCGGCTGATCCTTTCCGAGAAGGACGGCGTGCTCAGCGCGAAGAATGCGTATGAGGGAAAAGAGTTCCTCACCTCGACCGACGAGCGCTTCCGCCCCGTGAACGCCACCACCGGTCCGGACGGCGCGCTCTACCTCGTGGACATGGCGCGCGGCGTCATCCAGCACAAGGGCTTCCTCACCTACTATCTCGTGGCGAACATCAAGGACCGGAAGCTCGAAGCGCCAGTCAATCTCGGCCGCATCTACCGCGTGGTGCCGGAGAAAGCGCCGCAGCCGCAGATGGTCAAACTGCCGACCGAAACGGCGAAAATCCCCGCGCTGCTCGCGCACGGAAACGGGGTGGTCCGCGACGCCGCGCAGCGCGTGCTGGTGGAACGCAGCGACGCTTCGGTGGCTCCCGCGGTGAAGAAAATCGCCGCGACCGCGAAGACGCCGCAGGCTCGCGTGCAGGCGCTCTGGACGCTCGACGGCATGGGTGCCGTCACCCCCGCGGTCCTCGCCGCCGGCTTCACCGACAAGCACGAAAAAGTGCGCTCCGCCGCCGTGCAGATCGCCGATGAAAGCGCGACCCCGGAACTGGTCAAACTCGTCGCCGATCCGAGCGAGGAAGTGCGGCTGCAGCTCGCCTTCCGCCTCAGCGCCCGCCAAGGACCGGAGGTCGAGAAGGCGCTGGTCGCGCTGCTTGAGAATGCGAAGAGCGCGCTTTGCGCCGAGGCCATCGTAAGTGGCTTGAGCGGTCGCGAGTTGGAGTTCCTCGAGCAAGTGCTCGCGCACACCGCGAACGACGACACGAAGCTCGCGAGCAGCGGCATCTTCGGCACGCTCGCCGGCGCGATCATCAAGGAACGCAAAGGCCCGCGCATCGGCCGCCTCATCGAACTCACCGCCGCGCGAACGCCGGGCGGCCGCCAGCTCGCGCTGCTCAATGGCATGGCCGGCAAGGCGCTCGGCAATGCCCCTCGCAAAAACAAAAACGCGCCCGCCCCGAACCTGATCAAACTCGCCGGCGAGCCGAAGGGATTTGCGGAACTGCTGAAGGGCGAGAAAACGAAAGCCTTCGCCGCGAAGATTGAGCGGCAGATCACGTGGCAGGGCAAGCCGGGCGCGGTCGAGGTGAAAGTCGTCCCGCTCACGCCCGACCAGCAGGCGCTCTTCACCAAGGGCAAGGCGATCTACGCCGGGCTCTGCGGCGTCTGCCACCAGCCCACCGGCGCGGGCATGCCCGGCCTCGCGCCGCCGCTGCTGAACTCCGAGTGGGCGCTCGGACCCGCCGACCGGATGATCCGCATCATCCTCGGCGGACTGAGCGGTCCGATCGAAGTCGCCGGCACCAAGTGGCAGCTCGAAATGCCCGCGCTCCCGATCCTCAGCGACGAAGACGTCGCCGCCGTCGTCACCTACGTGCGCCGCGAGTGGGAGCACACCGCCAGCGCCGTCGCGCCGGGCGATGTGGCCACGGTCCGCACCGCGACGCGTGGCCGGAGCAAGCCGTGGACGGCTGCGGAACTGGACCAGCCCTTTGATTTGAAAACGGTGAAGGCGAAGTAAGAGGATCGGCCCGAAGTCTCATCAGCCTGTCATCCCGAGCGAAATGGCGGGAGCCTGAGCGACCTGAATGAAGTCGAGGGACCTCGGAATGCAGAAAGATCCACGAATTTCCAAAGGCCGAGGTCCCTCGGCTTCGTTACACTCCGCTCGGGATGACCGGCTTTTTAGAGTTTCGGGCCACCCTAAAATATCGCGAGGGAACTTCGTCCGTGCACAGGCGTTATACCCGGCGCCCACCCAACTCATCACCGGAACTCCATGCACGCCCCCACTCCCTTGTCCATTCGTCCGCCGGTAGAAACCGCGAGGCGAATGGGGAGAAAGCTGAGCGCGTTCGCCGCGGTGGCGGCGCTGCTGCTTTCGTTCGGGCAAGTCGAGGCAGCCACCGGCGCGGGCAGCGTGACTCAGCGAATCGGGAATCCGATTCCGGACAGCACGGCGCCGGGCAACGGCAATCAGCTCGCGGGCCTGATCGTGAACATTCTCCCGGCGGAAGCCGCGGCTGCGGGTGCGACCTGGACGCCGCCGGGCGCGACCGCCGCTTCGGCGAGTGGTGGGTCACTTCTCATCCTGCTCGCGGCGGGAGACGGCGGGCAGCGGGCACTGAAATTCTCGACGGTCGCGGGCTTCGATGCGCCGGTCGCGCCGGTCATCACTTTGACCCGTGGCTTTGAAACGATCGTCACCTTCACCTACCGGCGCACCACCGCGCCGGTGCTCCCGGCGACGGCGAGCGCGAGCGCCACGCGCGGCCTGACCTTTTCCTTTTCTCCCAGAGCCACGGGCAGCCCGGCCACCAGCTACACCGCGACGGTGGGCGGCGGCGAAACGCTCACCGGCCTCGGTCTCGAGCTGACCACGTCGACCGGAACCCTCCGAGGAACGCCGGCGAAGAGCGGCACGTTTACGTTCACGTTCACGGCCTCGAACTCCGCCGGAAAAAGCACGCCGATGGTGCTGACCCTGACCGTGACCGAACCGGTGCAACTCGTCGTCCCGGTCAACGCGACCCAGGGCAGCGTGGCGGTCACGCCGAATCGCGCCGGGCTGCTCTTCGCTGCAAACGAAACGGTCACGGTGACGGCAAAACCGAAGTCACCGGACTTCCTCTTCGACGGCTGGACCTTTGCCGGCGCGACTCCGGCGAGCGTCACGGAAGCGAAGACGAAATTCACCTTCACGCCCGGCCAAGCCGTCGTCGCCGCTACGGCGAAGTTCGTCGCAAATCCCTTCCTCACCCGCGCGGACAGCTACGCCGGCCGTTTTGCCCCGACCGCGAATGTCGGAGTGGCAAACTCCGGGGCGTTCGCGCTGAAGGTGACGACGCTCGGGCAGTTCACCGGCCGGCTGAAGCTGGGCGCGAGCAGCTTCAGTTTCAAAGGTGCATTCCACGCCGACGGCTCTGCGCCAGACGTGACGATCCCACGCCGCGGCCAGGCGCCGATCACGATCAGCTCGCTGCAAATGGATTTTGCGGGCTCCGAACAAATCCGCGGAAACGTCGACGCCGATGACGGCGCGATCGCTTTCGCACTCGATCGTGCCGTCTTCGATGCAAAGACGAATCCATGTCCTCAAGCAGCGATCGATTCAAAAACCGGGAAGCCGACAACGGCTCGATACACCCTCGTGCTTCAGCCCGGTCCGACCATGACGCCCAGCATTCCCAACCTCGGCGCTGGAACCGCGACGGTGCTGCCAAACGGCACCGTGCGCTTCGTCGGCGTCCTCAACGACGGCACCGCGGTGGCGCAGTCCGCGGTCATTTCGAAAACCGGCACCTGGCCGTTTCACACGCTGCTCTACCAGAAGCGCGGGGTGCTCACCGGCGATCTCACGTTCCGCGACCTCGGCGCCACGGGCGATCTCGACGGAACGCTCGACTGGATCAAGCCCGCGCGTTCCACTCCGGGCGTCAGCGATCCGGAGGGTTTTGCCGTTCGCATCGGCGTGATCGGCCTGCGCTGAAGCCCGTGCCTCGCTACGGGTGGGCCCGATTCGGTCAGGCGCAGAATGTTTTGCGCGTGCGCCGAACGCGATCGCGGTTGCCGGTCACTTCGTTTCCAAGGCTGACTTCGCGCCCGGGAATGCGTGCCCTTCGCGTTCCACGTAATCACCCACCGACCTTCTCTTTCGTTCCAACGTTCCCGCCGTCGCAGAGGGTGGACCGGAATCAAAGAAAGCGTGTCATCCCGAGCGGAATGAAGGGAGCCTGAGCGACCAGAATGAAGTCGAGGGACCTCGGAGTGCAGAATGATCCATGACCTTCCCCAGGCCGAGGTCCCTCGGCTGCGTTACACTCCGCTGCCAATGAACCTGCTGGCTTTCCAAAGCCATTCGGAGTCGCGTGCGCAAGGAGCGGCGAAGTCCACTTCGCCGTCCTCCCGGCGCGCACAGCGCCACTTCCCTCCCCCGCGCCTTCTCGAGAAAGTGGCGCTGCGCGCGTTTGGGGTCGGGGAACTGGAGTTCGCCGCTCCTTGTCCGCCCGCAGGTTCATCCCACCCCAAAACTCACGCCAGCGTGTTCGGTCCCTCAGGATGACATGCTTTTTGACTTCCGGTCCACTCTCTCAGGTCGGTGGGCGGTCCTCCTGCCAGATGCAGGAGGAGACGAAGGCATCCGGCCCGTCCGCTGACCTTGGCGGATTTTTATCGCAAGATTTTCTGCATCCAGCATTCATCCCGCCGCGCACCAACGCACGCACGCTGAAGGCGCCGCACATTTCACCCACCTCACATTCCCCATGAAGCACATCCAACAGCCCCGCTCTTTGATGAACCCCCGAAAATTCGCCACCCTCACGCTCCTCGCCCTCGCTAGTTTCGCATCGCCCGCCCGAGCGGATTTTTACGGAAGCTGGCGCCAGGAATATGATCCCGCCGTCGCCCGCAGCCAGGCCGGCAATGCCGTCGCGATCGACGCGGTCGGCAATGTCTTCGTCACCGGCCCGGTGAAGGACGGCGCGAACGTCGACCAGTATTACACCGCGAAGTATGACGCGCTCACCGGCGGGCTCGTCTGGGAGGTCATTTTCAGCCCGAATGGGGTGGCGACACCGAATGCGATCGTCACCGACAGCGAGGGGAATGTGATCGTCACTGGGACGGTCAACACCACCGGCGATGCCGACGCTTACACCGTGAAGTATTCGGGTGTGAACGGAGCGGTGCTCTGGTTTGTGCAATATGACGCGCCAGGCGGCGGCGGGTTGGATGAGGGAATCAAGGTCGCGGTCGACTCCGGGGACAACGTGATCATGACCGCAAAGTCCGCGGGCAGTGGCACCGGGCTGGACATCTACACCGTGCGCTACGCCAAGGCGAACGGTGGCGTCGATTGGTCCGATCGCTACAATTCCAGCGGCAATCTGGACGACGCGCCGTTCGGCCTCGTCGTCGATGGATCGAGCAGTACGATCGTGGTCGGCGAAGGCCGCTCGTCGGCCAGCGTGCGGACATTTTTCCTCCGCAAGTTCGACTCCGCCGGCGTCATCCAGTGGACGCGGACGCTGGACTCCGGTGGCGATGGTGGCGGCAAGGCCGTCGCGGTGGACGCCATTGGCAGTGTCTTTGCCACCGCACTTTACAACGATGCGAGCGGTCACCGCGGTTATTACACCGTGAAGTATTCCGCGGCGGGCACGCTCGCTTGGACCAAGATCAAGCTGCCACCATCCGACGGATTCGCCGGTGGACCGACCGGCATTTCCGTGGGTCCGGATGGCAATCCCGTGGTCACGGGGTGGCTGAATAACGCGACGGGAGACAACACCGGCTACACCGAGAAATACAGCAGCACGAGCAGCGGCGCGGTGCTTGGCTCATTCGTGGACGCTGGCTTCGGCGAAGCGGACACCCGGCTCCGGCAGCTCATCGTCGACGGATCGAGCAATACGATCGTCGTCGGCGAAACCGATGTCCCCGGCGACACCGGCGGTTCCTACGCCGCGATCTTTCTCACGAAATACAACTCCACCCTCACCAGCCGCATCTACGGGTTCGTCGGGGCAAGCACCTTCCTCAATGACAACGTCGGCGCGGCGCTCGCGCTCGATGGCAATGGCGGTGTGGCCATCACCGGCTCGGAGTATCGCCGGGTGAACAACATCGGTTACACGAAGCTGGTCACTTACCGTTTCGGGCGCTTCATCGCCGAGAAAGGAGACGAGTTGCCGAATGACCCCGAGGTCCCCGTCGACGCGCTCTTTGCCACCGGCAATGCCCCGGCAGTGAGCGACACCGGCTCCGTGGCCGCGCTGATCGGCGCCACCTCCGGCAAGACGAAACTGACCGCGATCCTCACGCAAGGCACGGCGGGCGGCTCGGCGATTCCTGCGGTGCAAAAGGGCACGGCGCCCGGCATCACCGGCGCGAAGTTTTCCTCGTTCTCCGATCCCGTGGTTGCGCCGAATGGCCGCTACGCCTTCGCGGCGAAGGTGACCGGCGCGCCGGGCCCGCAAGCCAGTGGAGTCTGGACGAATCTCAGCGGTTCCCTGCAGCTCGCGCTCCAGCAGGGCAAGCCGGTGCCGTCCCTCACGGAAAATCTTTCCAGCGTGATGAGCCTCTCCTTGCGAGATACGCAGCTCCTCGCGCTCGTGAAGGTGGCCGCGCCGGGCAAGAGCAACGTCGCGCTGATCAGCCTGAACGCCGCCAATGCCGGCACGAAGCTCCTCCGCACCGGCGACGCCGTGACGGTGAATGCGAAGGACACGACGATCAAATCGCTCACCGTGCTCAGCCCCGCGCTGCTTTCGCCCGGCGATGGCCGCTGGCAGGGCAATACGAACACCGTGGTGCTCGCGACGCTCGCGGACAAACGCTCCGTGATCTACCGCATCACCACTGCCGCCGTGGCCACTCCGATGCTCTTCACAGAAGGCGACGCTGCCGCCGCGAGCGGTGTGACCGGTGCGAAGTGGAAGACTTTCGGCAAGCCGGCAGTCGCGACTTCGGGCGGACGTTTTGCCACGCTCGGCACGCTCGATGGCGCGACGAAGACGAACGACACGATGCTGTTCTACAGCGCCAACGGCACCACCTTCAGCGCCTTTGCCAAAGAAGGCAGTGCGCCGAACGCTGCGAGCCTGAGCGCGCTCACCTACACCGCGTTCTCCGATCCGCTGGTGAACTCGAACGGCGACCTCGCCTTCATCGCCACGCTGAAAGGCACCGGCGTGAAACCCGCGAACAGCAAAGCGCTGCTCTTCGGTGCGTTCGGAAACACCTACGAGAAGGTCGCCCGCCTCGGCGACCTGGCCACCGATGGCACGGGCACGACCGACACTGCGGTGTGGAATTCCTTCGTCTCCTTCGCCCTCGCCGGCGGCGCGAATGGCGGGCCGATTTTCGTCGCCAAGCTGAGCGGCGCGGGCGTGAACGGCAAAAACAACCTCGGCGTCTGGGCCGTGGGTTCCGATGGACTCGTCCGCCGCCTCATCCGCACGGGCGACGCCTTCGGCAGCCGCACGGTCGCCAGCTTCAATCTGCTCAAGGCCGTGCCCACCGCCTTCGCCGCCGCGCGCAGCTTCAATGCAACCAGCGCGGTCGCGGTGCAGATCACCTTCACCGACAAGTCGCAAGCGCTGCTGAAGATCGGCATTCCGTAGACGGCGCAGCTCACGGTTAAAGAAAGCCTGTCATCCCGGGGGACCGAACACGCGGGCGTGATTTTTGGTGCGGGATGAACCGGCGGGCGGACAAGGAGCGGCGAACTCCAGTTCGCCGACCCCAAACGCGCGCAGCGCCACTTCTCGATGAGGCGCGGGGGAGGAAAGTGGCGCTGCGCGCGCCGGGAGGACGGCGAAGTGGACTTCGCCGCTCCTTGCGCACGCGACTCCGAACGGCTTTGGAAAGCCAGCGGGTTCATTGGCAGCGGAGTGTAACGGAGCCGAGGGACCTCGGCCTGCGGAGGATCATGGATCGATCGGCACTCCGAGGTCCCTCGACTTCATTTTGGTCGCTTAGGCTCCCGCCATTCCGCTCGGGATGACACGCGCCTTTGAATTCCGCTCCGCCCTCAGGCTGGCAGCGCGGAACTCTCCAGAGCGCCCCCTCGGCCTCAGCCCGCCATCTGCGCGCACAGCTCGCTCTCACCGAGGCACGCCCGCACCATCCGGAGCAGCGTGTCGGGAGCGTAGGGCTTTTGCAGGAAATCGATCTCGTGGGAGCGCGGCGCGTCGTCGCCCATGAGGTCGGCGCTGTAACCACTCGTGAAGACCGCGCGCAGGCCCGGCTTTCGCGCCTGCAGATCGGCGGCCAGCTCGCGACCGGTGATCCCGCCGGGCATGACCATGTCGGTAATGAGCAGATCGATTTCTTCCTCGTGCTCCGCAAAAAGCGCCAGCGCGCTCGGCCCATTCTCGGCGAGCAAGACCCGGTAGCCCGCGCTTTCGAGCACGACCTGCACGAGTTCGCGCAGGTCCGGTTCGTCCTCCACCGCGAGGATGGTCTCGGTCCCACCGATCGTCGTGGCGACCTCGATCTCCGGCGCGGCGGACTCCTCATGCGCGCACCCACTGCCGGGGAAAAAGACATCGAAGGTGGTGCCGATTCCCTGCTGGCTGCGCACCTCGATCCAGCCTTCGTGCTGGCGCACGATGCCATAGACGGTGGCGAGGCCGAGGCCGGTCCCTTTGCCGATTTCCTTGGTCGTAAAGAACGGCTCAAAGACCCGCGCGAGAACCTCTGGCGTCATTCCGGAGCCATTATCCGAAACGCTGAGCCGCACGAATCCGCCCGTGCGCCGCTCCGGAAAATGCGCGCAATCGGCCGGGGTAAAATGCACCGCGGCCGGTTCGATCCGGACGGTACCGCCCTCGGGCATCGCATCGCGGGCGTTCACCGCCAGGTTCATGAGGATCAGCTCGACATTGGCGGGATCGCCCACGACCGCCGGGAGATCATCCGGGCAGGCGACTTCCAGGGCCACCGTCTCGCCGAGCAGCCGGCGAAGCATGTCGCCGACCTGCCCGATGACTTGGTGCAGTCGAATCGCGCGCGGCTGGGCGACCTGGCGCCGGCTGAAGGAGAGGAGTTGCCGCGTGAGCGACGAAGCCCGCTCGGAGGCGGCGAGCACTTGCGCGAGCGAACTCCGCTGGGCGCCCTGCACCTGCGCGCTCGCGAGTTGCAGGCTGATGTGGCCGCGGATGACGGTCAGGATGTTGTTGAAATCATGCGCCACGCCGGCCGCGAGCTGCCCGATGGCTTCCATCTTCTGCGACTGACGCAGCCGCTCCTCGAGCTGCTTCCGCTCCGTCACGTCTTCGAGGAGGAGCAGGACATGCGGCACACCGTCCAGATCGAATGCTTCCGCGATGACATTCGCCTCCCGCAGATCCCCGGTGCGCGTCCGGAGGCCGCAGGCCAGATCGGTGATGGAGAGATCACCGCGCAGGCGACCCAGGAAATCGGTGTGGACCTCGGGATCATCCCACATGGGCAGCGTTGCGAAATTGTCCGCGAGCACCTTTTCCCGCGACCAGCCGAGGAGTTTGGCGAAGCCCTCGTTCACATCCACAAAGCAGGTGTCCCGCCGCGAGACGATGGCCATGGCGATCGGGCTGGCATTGAACGCCTTGGAAAAACGGTGCTCCGAGACGCGCAGCGCGGCCTCAATGAGGATGCGCTCCTGCACCTCGAGCGAGAGCTGTTCGTTCGCGGCCTGAAGCGCGGCGGTGCGCTCGCGCACGAGTCGATCCAGTTCCTCCATCTGCAGGCTGGCCCGGCGACAGAGGAGCCATTTCTCCGTCAGCGCGTGCGCAAACTGGAGCACCTCCACGTTGTCGAACGGCTTCTTGAGGATGAGCAGTTTGTCCGTCGCCCCGAGTTTGCCGATGATCTGATCCCAGGAAAAATCCGAGTAGGCCGTGCAGATCACCACCTGCAGTTCCGGGTCGCACTTCCAGAGATGCTGAATCGTCTCCACCCCGTCCCAGCCCGGCGGCATGCGCACATCGACGAACGCAGTGGCATACGGCCGGCCTTCCGCCAGCGCGGCCTCGACCATCTTCAGGCCCTCCTGCCCCTGCATCGCTGAGTCGATTTCAAAATTCCATTGCCGCCCGGCTGTCGGCGCGTCGCCGAAGAGCGCCGCTTCATCGGCGTCGAGTTCCGCCCGGAGCGGTCCGGAGAGCGGGCCGAGGACTTTGCGGAAGTCGGCGTGGATCGATGGATTGTCGTCGATGACGAGGATGCGGTGATTCCCAGGGTCGGGCTTGGTGAGCGCGTTCATGCTTGGTTTGGTTCTGTCACGGCCGGGAGTTCGAGGGTGAATGTGGCGCCGCGGCCGAGGCCATCGCTCTGCACGGTGAGGGTGCCGCCGATCTCCCGCGCGGCATTCGCGCCGCTGTGCAGGCCGAAGCCGTGTCCTTCCTTCCGCGTGGTGAAGCCGTGGGCGAAAATCCGGTCGAGATTCTCCGGCGGGATGCCGATGCCATTGTCCGCGACCCGGATGTGGACGTGCTCGCCGGCAGGCTCGATGGAGATGGTGATCGTCTTGTCCGGGCCCTCCACCTCATCGAGCGCATACTTCGCATTGCGGATCAGGTTGATCAGAATTTGCAGCACCGTGTGCCGGTCCACCCGCGCGGGCGGGGCCGGGCTGAAGCGGCGCTCGACGCTCACCCCATGCCGCTCGAACGCGCCGTAGTTCATCGCGATCGCGTCCTCCACGAGCAGGTCGAGCGGGAGGTTTTCAAACGCGCCGCTGACCTTCGCGTAGCTCTGCTGCATGGCCACCACTTCCTTGATGTGCTCGATGTGGTGCCCGAGTTGATCGGCCTCGCCGAGGAGCAGGGCATTCTCGGCGATCAGATGTTCGCCGAGCTTGGCGAAATACCCGGGGAGCTTCTGGCCCTGTGGATCTTCGGTGAGGAAATGGGCGAGATTGCCATTCTGACCGGTGAGGAGCGCGGCGGCTTTGGCGATTTGCGGAACCTTGGAGCCGCGCAGCCGGTCCACGAGGATGCCGGCGGAAATATTCACGCTGTTGAGCACGTTGCCGACATTGTGCAGCACGCCCGTCGCCACCTCGGCCATGCCGGCCTCCCGCGAGGTCCGGAAGAGTTGCTGATTGAGATCCTCCAGGTGAGCGTCGGCTGCTTTGGCTTCGGTGATATCCAGCATCACTCCGTAGATCGTGTGTTTTCCCGGCTCGGTGGCCACGAAGACCCCCTGATCGCGAAACCACCGGATCTCACCACAGCGGGTGAACATCCGGTATTCGGCGAGGAGCTGGCCCGTGCGCAGACCGATTGCCTCGGCCTCGATGGGGATCGCGCGGTCATCGGGATGGACCTGCTCGAACCAGATCCGGTCGGAGGCGAGCCACTCCTCGGGCGTGAAGCCAAGGAGCGGCAAGACCTGCGGGCTCACGTAAGACCACGTGCAGGTCTCACCCAGCTCGGCGTGATAGGTGATCGCCGGCAATTGCTCGACGAGGCCGCGGAATCTGAGTTCCGCGAGGCGCAACGCCTCCTCCACTCCCCGCCGTTCGGCGATCTCGGCAAGGAGGCTCTCATTGGTGGCCCGGAGCTGCTCGGCTTGTTTCTGGAGAGGACCGCTGATGCTGCGCGTGATGAAGGTGACGAAGCCGATCGCCGCGAGCAGTGCCAGGCAGGCGATGACCATGCTTTTGGCCCTCCGAAACTGGAACGCCTCGATCCGCTTCTGCAGCAGCGCATCGAGTTCTTCGGCGGCGACCGTCCAGAGCTTGAAGCTGGCCGCCCGAGCGTGCTGCCCCACGACGCGATATTCGTCGGCAGTGATGCCCGTGGTTTCCGCGCTGGCGAGACGTTTCGTCAAAGCGATGACGGCCTCCGCCGCCGCACCGTATTCTTCGAGCACTGGCGGCAGTCTGCTCTGCAGCGTGGCGCTCGTGCCGTAGAAGTTTGCGTCTTCGTTCAAGGCCGTTTGCAGGCTGCTCTTGATCCGGTCGAGGTCTGATTCCTGCAGGAGTGCGGCGTGAATGCCGAGCCGCTGCCGCTCCTGCGCGGAGATGGTGGGCTGCTGGAGGTCCACCTCCGCGTGGGCCATCACTGCGGCCAGCCGGTCCTGCGTCGCCGGCAGCGCGAGCAGCGTGGCATCCATCACGTAGTAGGTGTCCAGATCCGGATCGAGGATGAGATTCGAGTTGTCCCCCGCGTGGGTGATCATCGTGCGGATGGCGGCGATGAGCCGCAGGTGGCGCTCGGCGCGGGTCGCGGCATCGAGGGTCGGGAGTTGGGCGCGCAGTTCCTCCCAATCCGCCCGCACGACCTTCGCCCGGAAATGCTCCCGTTTGCGTTTGGCGAGCCCTTCGTCCGTGAATTGCAGATCCACGCCGATGCGCGCATCCACTGCGGCGAGCGCATCGAAGGCGGTGTCGATCCGCGACTGTAGGGCCGGGAGGTCTCCCGCCAGCGCCGCGGGCTCGACCAGCGCGCGATGTTCCGGGATCAGCCGGAGCAAGTCTTCCAGGGGCCGTTGATACTGGTTGCCCATCTTTTCCAGCTCGGCGAAGCGGATATCCGCGTTCATGCCGGTGATGAAAAAATAGAACATCATGGAATCCGGCAGCACGAAGAAGCAGGTGATGAGCATCAGCTTCTGCGCGACTTTGAGACTGCGGAACCAGGACGTAATTTGGTGCATAGGCGGTGGGCGCGCACAGGATGGGCACGCCCTCATGGCGCGAGATAGCAGGGCCTGCGCCAATGGTTCGACGTGCTTTCCCTAATTCGCAGCGGATATCCAGCCTCGCCCGGCCCAGCAACCCGGGCGGCTGCTGAAGAAGCAAAAGCCTTGGTACGAGGGATCTCTGCGGCATGAAAGTTGATGGAAGAGGAGCCCTTCCATGCTCTTCCGAAGAATCTTTGAAAAGCGCGAGCCCCAAACCCTCGACCTCGTCGTCGAGGAGCCGCCCGCCGTCAGCCGCGCGGCTCCCGCCGTCCATGAACCGCTCGCGCAATCCCGCGTCTTGCTCCTCGACGATCGCGAAGACTTCCGCGATGTCATCGGCGAATTCCTTAACTCCCGCCTCTACGATGTCACCGCCGTCGCGAATGGGGCGGAAGGCCTGCGCGAAATCATGAAGGACCCCTTTGACCTCATCATTTGCGACATGATGATGCCCCAGGTCGGCGGGGAAATGTTTTACTGGGCCGTGATCCGCATGCGGCCGGCCGCGGGCTTGCGGTTCATCTTCATTACCGGGCACCAGAGCGACCCGAAGATTCAGAGCTTCT
>JANPHH010000266.1:0-5561 GCA_031424375.1 Chthoniobacter sp.
AGTGTAACGAAGCCGAGGGACCTCGGCTTCGGAAGAATCATGGATCATTCTGCACTCCGAGGACCCTCGACTTCATTCTGGTCGCTCAGGCTCCCTCCATTCCGCTCGGGATGACAGACTGACTGCAATTCGGAACCCCATCTTAAGCCGCGACCTATGCCAGCCCGTCTTGCTCGTCGAGCGTTGGGTCCGCCCGCGTCTCGATCCAGCGCGCCCAGAGCCAGGAGAGATCGGAGAGACGATTGAGATAGCGGATGATCTCGGGATTCAGATTAACGCCAGATGCGCTCAGCGCCACCACTTCGCGCTCCGCGCGGCGGCAGATCGTGCGGGCGACATCGAGCGTGGCGCTGCCCGCGGTCGCACCGGGAGTCGCCCAGCCGCGGTAGCTGATTTTGTGGTTCTTTTCCAAGTCATCGATGAAACCCGTCAGCCGATCGACCATCGCGCTGGTCACGAAGCGAAAGCCGCCCTTTTCGTAACGCTCCCGATCCTCGGCGTCGACGGCGAGTTCCCCCATGAGCGTGACGAGTTCTTTCTGGATCGAAAGGATCGCGTCCGTGATCGCCACATCGTCGAGCATGGCCCGGACTACTCCGAGCGCGGCGTTGAGTTCGTCGACCGCACCATTGGCGACGATGCGCGGGTGAGTCTTGGCGACGCGCCGGCCATACATCAGTCCGGTCGTGCCGTCGTCTCCGGTTTTCGTAGCGATGCTCATTGGGAAAAGTTGAGAGTTGAGGGTTGAGAGGCGCGGCAATCGTATTCGAGCGTGAGTCAGATTCGGAGGCGCGAAAGAAAAAGGAAGAGGCGCCGCTCGGTGAAGCGGCGCCTCTCAACATTCAACTTTCAGCTCTCAACTTCCGTCTTAGCCGATCGCGGGTTCGATCTCGGGATCGGGCGCAGCGAACTGGTCCCCGGCGTGAACGATCTTCACATCGCGGTGGCTCGGGAAGCCCGTGCCGGCCGGGATGAGGTGACCCATGATGACGTTCTCCTTGAAGCCGCGCAGGTGATCGATCCGACCCAGCGTGGCGGCTTCGGTGAGCACGCGCGTGGTGTCCTGGAAGGACGCGGCGCTGATGAAGGATTCGGTTTCGAGCGAAGCCTTGGTGATACCGAGGAGGACCGGCACGGCTTCCGCCGGCTTGCCGCCCTTGGCTTCCACCGCAGCGTTTTCCTTCTCGAAGGCGATGCGATCCACCTGATCGCCCCAGAGGAGCGTCGTGTCGCCGGGCTCGGTGACCTTCACCTTGCGGAGCATCTGGCGCACGATGATCTCGATGTGCTTGTCGGCGATTTCCACGCCCTGGAGGCGGTAAACTTCCTGCACTTCGTTGACCATGTGCTCCTGGAGCGCCTGCGGTCCGAGGACATCGAGGATGTCATGCGGAGGCACGGGGCCTTCAGTGAGCTGCTGGCCCTTCTTCACCACGTCGCCCTTGAAGACGATGTGATGTTTGTTCATCGGGATGAGATGCTCTTCTTCCGCTCCGGAGTCCGGATCGGTGACGATGATCTTGCGCTTGCCGCGGACGGTGCCGCCGATCTCGACGACGCCGTCGATCTTGGCAATCTCGGCTGCGTCTTTCGGACGGCGCGCCTCGAAGAGTTCGGCCACCCGCGGCAGACCGCCGGTGATGTCCTTGGTCTTCGCGACCTTCCGCGGAGTCTTGGCAAGCAAGGCGCCGGCTTGGGCTTTCTTGCCTTCCTGCACGGCAACGTGCGCGCCGGCGGGAATCGAGTAGCTGGCCAGAATTTCCTTCGTCTTCTCATCCACGATGACGATCTGCGGGTGCAGATCCTCTTTGTGTTCGATGACGACGGTGCCCTTCACGCCGGTGGCTTCGTCCACTTCGCTCTTTACGGTGACCCCGGGAATCATGTCGCGGAACTCCACCTTACCGGCCTTCTCGGTGAGAATTGGCACGTTATGCGGATCCCACTGGACGAAGGCTTCGCCCTTCTTGATCGGGCCGCCATCGCCAATGGTGATGGTGGAGCCGACCACGATGGTGAACTTCTCGAGTTCGCGGCCGTCTTTGCCGTTGATGCTGATCGTGCCGTTCTTGTTCAGCGCGACCCACTGACCTTCGAGGTTCTGCACCGCCTTGAGGTCTTCGCTGAACTTCACGAACCCGTCATTCTTCGCCTTGATGATCGGCTGCTTGAACGTGCCGGACGCGACACCACCGATGTGGAAGGTACGCATGGTGAGCTGCGTGCCGGGCTCGCCGATGGACTGCGCGGCGATGATGCCCACAGCCTCGCCGAGCTTCACCATCTGGCCGGTGGCTAGGTTTCGGCCGTAGCACTTCGCGCAGCAGCCACGCTTGGTTTCGCAAGTCAGCACAGAGCGAATCTTGAGCTGCTCCACGCCAATCTTCTCGATTGCTTGGGCGGTCTTCTCGTCGATCAGCGCGCTCTTCTTGAGCATCGTGGAACCGGTGACCGGGTCCTTGATCGTCTCGCAGCTCACCCGGCCAATGAGGCGGGTGGCGAGGTCGACGACTTCTTCGTCTCCCTCGTAGATCGGACGAACGACGATGCCCTGCGTGGTGTGGCAGTCATCCTCGAAGATGATGACGTCCTGCGACGCATCGACGAGTTTGCGAGTTAGATAACCGGAATCCGCAGTCTTGAGCGCCGTATCGGCGAGACCCTTGCGGGCGCCGTGCGTCGAGATGAAGTATTCCATCACGTTCAGGCCCTCGCGGAAGTTCGAGGTGATCGGGCGCTCGATGATTTCGCCGGACGGCTTGGCCATGAGGCCGCGCATGCCCGCGAGCTGTTTCACCTGCTGACGATTACCGCGTGCACCGGAGTCGACCATGAGGAACACCGGGTTCAGTTCCTTGCGACCCTCGTTGTGTTCGAGTGTCCGGAACATGACGTTGGAGATTTCCTCACCGGCGTGGGTCCACACGTCGATGATCTTATTGTAGCGCTCGCCGTCGGTGATGATGCCCTGGCGGTATTGCTTCTCAACGATCGCGATCTGCTTGTAGGCGAGATCGAGCTGCTCGTGCTTCTCCTTCGGAATGATCATGTCGATGATGCCGATGGAAACGCCCGCCTTCATCGCCCAATAGAAACCGAGCTCCTTGAGACGATCGAGGGTATCGACGGTCGCTTGATGACCCGCCGCTTGATAGGTCCGGAAGATAACATCCGAGATCTGCTTCTTGCCGCAGGCTTTGTTGAAGAAGCCCACGCCGAGCGGCCAGATCTGGTTGAAGATGACGCGGCCGGCCGTGGTCTCGATGACGTGTTTGATTTCGTCGCCGTAGACCGTCTGCTTTCCGAGGTCGGGGTTCTTATAGCGGATCTTGTCGTGCACCTTGACGCTGCCTTCTGTCATCGCGAATTCGACTTCGCTGGCGTCGGCAAAGAGCGGCAGACGATCGGGTTCTTTCGAGCCCTGAAGTTTGCGCGGGTTCTGCGTGAGATAGTAACAACCCATGACCAAGTCCTGAGAAGGCGTGGTGATCGGCTTGCCGCTCGCGGGCGAGAACAGGTTGTTCGGAGCCAGCATGAGCATGCGGGCTTCCATCTGCGCCTCGACGCTGAGCGGGACGTGCACGGCCATCTGATCGCCGTCGAAGTCCGCGTTGTAAGCAGTACAGACGAGCGGGTGAATGCGGATGGCTTCGCCTTCGATGAGCTGCGGTTCGAAAGCCTGGATCGACAAGCGATGCAGGGTCGGTGCGCGGTTCAGTAGAACTGGGTGTCCCTTCGTGACTTCTTCGAGGATGTCCCAGACCTCGGGCGTCTGACGCTCGATCATCTTCTTAGCTGAACGCACGGTGTGCACGTAGCCGAGTTCCTTGAGTCGGCGGATGATGAATGGCTCGAACAGAACAAGCGCCATCTTCTTCGGCAGACCGCACTGGTGGAGCTTCAGCTCCGGTCCGATGACGATAACCGAACGACCGGAGTAATCGACGCGCTTGCCGAGCAAGTTCTGGCGGAAGCGGCCGCCCTTGCCCTTGAGCATGTCGGACAGCGACTTGAGCGGACGATTGCCGGCGCCCGTGACAGCGCGGCCATGACGACCGTTGTCAAACAACGCATCGACCGCTTCCTGGAGCATGCGCTTCTCGTTCCGGATGATGACGTCCGGGGTCTTGAGTTGGAGCAGGTTCTTGAGCCGGTTGTTGCGGTTGATAACGCGGCGATAGAGATCGTTGAGATCGGAGGTCGCGAAGCGACCACCTTCGAGCGGGACGAGTGGGCGCAAGTCCGGCGGAATGACGGGGAGCACGTCGAGGATCATCCACTCGGGACGAGTTTTCGAATTGGCAAAGCCCTGCACAAGTTTCAGCCGCTTCGCCAGCTTCTTGCGGATCTGCTTGGAGCGGGTCGTGCCCATCATCTCCTCGAGTTCCTTCTGGAGTTCGGCGAGGTCGCAGAGCGAGAGGAGCTGCTTGATCGCGTCGGCGCCCATGCCGGCGACGAAAGTTTCGCCATACTGCTCCTGCGCTTCGCGGTATTCCACTTCGGTCAGGAGCTGACACTTGGTCAGCGGCGTCTGGCCGGGATCAATCACGAGATAGTCCTCGTAATAGATGATGCGCTCGAGTTGGCGGCTGCTCATGTCGAGCATGAGGCCGATGCGCGAAGGCATGCACTTATAGAACCAGATGTGCGAAACAGCCACGGCGAGTTCGATGTGGCCCATGCGCTCGCGACGAACGCGAGCGAGTGTCACTTCGACGCCGCAGCGGTCGCAGATCACGCCTTTGTGCTTGATGCGCTTGTACTTTCCGCAGGAGCACTCCCAGTCGCGGGTCGGACCGAAGATGCGCTCGCAAAAAAGGCCGCCCTTCTCGGGCTTGAAGGTGCGATAGTTGATCGTCTCAGGATTCTTGACTTCGCCGTTCGACCACGACCGGATCGAGTCCGGTGCGGCTACGGTGATGCCCACCTGGTCAAAGCCCACTGCCCGTTCCTCACCCAGCAATTCGCGGAGATTAGGTTCGCTCATAATGATTGGTAGCTAGTTACGTTCGTTGCGGGCTGAGTTAGATGACCGCCGCCTGTGCGAGCGGCGAGACGGGAGCTTTGCCGCCGACCTTTACGTCGAGGCCGAGCGATTGCATTTCCTTGATGAACACGTTGCAGGAACTCCTGACCGTGAAGTCCGACGACGTGGCCGGTCGCACGCGCATCTACGAATCCATCGTCAAGGGCGACAACTCGCTCGAAGCAGGCACGCCGGAATCCTTCAACGTGCTCATCAAGGAAATGCAGTCCCTCGGCCTCGACGTAAAAGTCGGCGGCAAGGCCCCCGTATCACCGCTCGCACAGGCGGCGGTCATCTAACTCAGCCCGCAACGAACGTAACTAGCTACCAATCATTATGAGCGAACCTAATCTCCGCGAATTGCTGGGTGAGGAACGGGCCGTGGGCTTTGACCAGGTGGGAATCACCGTGGCTGCACCGGACTCGATCCGGTCGTGGTCGAATGGCGAAGTCAAGAATCCCGAGACGATCAACTACCGCACCTTCAAACCCGAGAAGGGCGGCCTTTTCTGCGAGCGCATTTTCGGCCCGACCC
>JANPHH010000267.1:0-6418 GCA_031424375.1 Chthoniobacter sp.
GGCGGGCTTCATCGGATGCTTCTGGAAAAACTCCCACATCAGGTCATTGGCCGAGATGTCCTTTGTCGATTTGCCAAGCATAGGCACGGTGGGTTCGTTGCCGGGCCAGGTGTGGCCGCCGTTTTCGATTTCGATGAGCACGACTTCGCTGCCGTCCTTGCCGCCGCTCCAGGTCTTGCGGGTGCATCTCATGCCGTCGTCGGCCTTGTCCGGTAGCGCCACGATTTCGGGCTCGGGCTTGCAGCCGTTCGCTTTCACCCAACTTTGGATGGTGTGGTCCACGGATTTGAAATCGGTCACACCCTTGCCACCGGCTCCGCCTTTGCCGAAGCCGCCCTTGAACGGCGCAAACTCATCGCCCGTGCCGTGGAAGTGCATGACGGGCACGGGGCGTTTTGCGTTCGGCGCGTCCATCATCAGCGGCCCGCCGACGGGGGCGATGGCGGCGATGCGGTCGGACAATTCCGACGCGACGTAATGCGACATGATGCCGCCATTCGAGAGGCCGGTGGCGAAGACGCGATTCGTGTCCACGTTCGCGACCTTCGCGAGGTCGTCGAGCAGCGCGCGGGTGAAACCGACGTCGTCGATTTTCCGCTGCATCGCATAGCCGCAGCAGCCACCGCCGTTGAAAGTGAGTCCGCGTTCGGAGTCGAGTCCGCTGCCGAAGGGATACACGACGATGAACCCGGCCTCGTCCGATTTCGCATTCATGCCCGTCAGACGCACCATGCTCTCGGGATTGCCGCCGCCACCGTGAAACACCACGACCACCGGCGTGGGATTCGCCGAGTCATACTTCTTCGGCACATGCACTCGGTAGCGCCGTTGCAAATCACCCACAGCAATCGTCCGCGTGTGCTCGCCCGCCGCCAGCTTTGTCGCCGGTGATGACGGCGTGCTCGGCGGACGCGCTCCGGACAACAGATGCGTGCGGAATTCTTCGAAGGTGATGAAGCCATCACCATCCTTGTCCGCGCCCTGGAGCTTCGTCTTGAGCTGCGGAAACTGATTCACCTCATCGGCGGACAGCTTGCCATCGCCGTTCGTGTCAGCGCGCTTGGAGCCCTCGGCGAGCACGGGGCTCTGCGCGTTTACGCGATAGACAATCGCGAAGGTGAATAGAAAGAGCAGGAGTTGTTTCATGGTTATGGCTGGGTGACGCGGCTGCTTACCGCTTGGTTACGAAATGCTCAACGAGTGCGGCCAGGCAGTAGGCTTCAACATGGCGATGAGGGAATGAGCGATTGCGCGAGGGAATCGCGGAGGGTATTTTGTGAACGATGAAGCCTGAGATTGATCCGAAGCTGCTGAACGATCCGCTGTTCCGAGAACTGATGGCGGAAGGCCTCGCGATGCAGGACCGGTTTTCCGCCGAGCCGGTGTATGCGAAGACGGGCAAGGGCCATCTCAAGAGCGCGGGAGTCGAGGATCTGCAACGCATCAAGGCGGACTCCAAAAAGCAGAAACGGAAATGAACGATGCAACGGGTTCACGACTGGCTCGCGCCGTTCACCTGGGAAATCGTCACGGCGCAGAATGCCGTGCTTTGCCTGGCTAAGAACGCGCTTCACAAGCCGACCTCCGACGGACACGACGCGACGAAGAAATTGTGGGAGGAACGCCATCGCCAGCCGATGCCTCTGGAGGAGGCGGTGGATCTCTGCCGACGCTGCCATCGCCTCGCGCCGTTCTGCTTCTACAACGGCAACACCTTTGCCTCGATTATCGCACTGGTGATTAAGCGGCTCGCTCTTCCCGCCGACCAGGCGCACGTCATTCGCAGTCTCGCCGGTCACATCGTCGCCGGCGTCTCGACGGGCGAGGAGGAGAAGGCGTTTCGCGAATTCTGTGAGGCGATGGACAAACATGGCTGAGGTCGAACGGCAACTCCGTTCGGCTCACTGTTTCTTCTGCTCGGGCTGAACGCGGCGCTTCGCGTAATAGGCTCGGATTTCCTCGGCCTTGGCGAAGCCGTCCTGGGCCGCATCCGCGGCATCTAAGATGTCCTTCTGTGGAAAGCCGAGGTCATCCGCGATGAAGATGACACTCTTGGGCGCGGCTCCGCAGCAAATGACGATAGGATGGTGAGTGCGATGAGAGCTTTCATGGTGAGTTGGGGTATCAGCGTGGCTTCGTGGCGGCGTTGCGAATGGAATAGAGCCGCGAGGCGGTGCGCAGGATGATGCGGTCGCCGACGAGCGCGGTGCAGGCGAGGCAGGGCTCGGGTTCGAGCGGGTTGCGGGCGAGCAATTCAAACTGCGCGCCGGCTTTCACCACGAAGGTTTCGGCTCGTTCGCTGAGGCAGAAGATTTTTCCATCGTGCGCCCACGGCGATGCGGTGAAGCCGCCGGCCACGCCGCCGCCGGCGGGACTGAGGCGCGTCTTTTCACAATGTGGCTTGAGCTAAGCCGAAGCCGCGATCCTCGAAGCCGCGCTACGCACGGCGATCGTGCGGCTGCTGGGGTGGTGAGGCGGATAAGCGATTGCTGCTCTCAGCGTTTCGACCCAGCCGGCAAAGCTGAACGCCTCATCCATGGACGTAGGGGCGGTTGTTTGATGCTATTCAGGCTTGCTTCTTCCAATCCGAATCACTTCGGATTTTATCGCCTGCCCGGAAGGAGGCAGCACTTCAAAGAATATCTGCGCGGCTGCATCCGTGGGTTTCAGCGGGAGGCTGAACTCGAAGGGGAAAGTGTCGTCGGTCAGCACTTCCTCGCGGCCCGCAATCGGGACGTGCAATTTCGCAGACTTCGCGGCTTTGGCGTCGCAGGTGAGATAAGCGTATAGCCATGTGAGGTCTGGACCAAAGGCGAGGATCATGGCGTGTGCTTCACCGAACGGGGTTTGGATGGTTTGATGCGTGGTGGTTTTCGTGGGCGCACGCGCTGTGGTGAACTTGGGTTGAAAGCTTGGCTTTAGCTGCACGCCTTCGATGACGAGCGCAGTGATGCCTTTGGGTGAGAGCGAAATCTTGGTGGTGCCGTTGATGACGGTGAGCTTGGTGACCTCGCGTTGGTTGTCGCGCCAGATCGTTGCCGGGTGGCTGCCTGCGGGAAGCGCGAGTTGCACGGTGACGTCGCGCAGTTCGCGGTCGCACTCGTTCATGAAGGCGATGCAGAGCGTGTTTTCGCCGCGGGCGGTGATGTGGTTCACTTGCACGTTGTCCGTCTTCACGAGGCCTTTGGGCATCCAGGGAGTCACGTTGGTTTGATCGTAAAACTTGCCCGGTGCGCCATAGACGCTGCTTTGCAGGAAGGCGTAGCACTCGGCGTATTCGGTGGGGAAATCGATGGCACCATGCGAACAGTCGCGGGCTTCGGCCATGAGGTAGTCGAGCACGAGGTTCGCCATCGGCAGGACGTGGTTGTAGTGGAAGGACGTGGTCGGCTTCAGGTCTTCGAAGGGATGCAGCGGGAAGTCGGCTTTCTCCTGCGCGGTGGAGTAGAGCGTGTTGAAGTGATAGCCGGGGAAGTTTGCGAAGCGGCCAATCATCGCGCTGCGGGCGATGTCGCGGAGGAAGGCGTCATCGGTGTCTTGCGCGTGCGGAGGAAAATCGGCGCGTGCGTGGCGAGATACACCGCGATGCGCTGCACGGTGCCGTTGCCTTCGCAGGTGAGGCCCTGCTCGGAGACGCGCCATGCGGGGACGGTTTCCTTTGGCACGCGCACGAGGCCGGGCTTGTCGAATGAACCGCGTCTCGGCGCAAAGCCGCTTTCATTCACGGTTATGTCGCCGTCAGGCACCGAGGGATAGAAAAAGACGAGCTGCGCATACAGCAGCGCTCCGCGATGCGCGGCGGCGAGGTGACGCGGCTCGTGCGTGTCGCGATACAGCTCATAGAAATCCTTCCACGCGGGCAGCATGTATTCGAAGAAGGTGCCGTCGGCGGCTTTGCTGAAATCCGTGGGCACCTTCGTGAGTTCCGGCTCAGCCTTGGCGATGGCGGCATCCAGCCACTTCCGCTCGCCGGTGGCACGGTAGCGCCACAGGTCATTCTGCCATGCGCCTGCGGGACTAACCCAATCCATGTTGAGCGTGCGACTGACGCCATGCAGACGCTCCACGCTCCCGCGAAAGTAAGGCGTGGCTCCACCGGCGATGCGATGCAGCGCAGCGAGTTCGGAGAGCGGCATTGCTGGGCCAGCCATGCGCATCGAGGGACGTTGACTGCCTTTCATGCCTTCATCATCGAGGGCAAAGAGGAACTTCTCGCGTGACAGCAGATATTCCATGATGGGCACGCCCCGCTCGCGGAAGAGCCGTTCGTTGTCGGTGACGAAGGCGAGGCCGATCGGATGCAGTGCGCTGACGTTTTTCACGGAGCCGTGTGAGTCGGGATAAAAGAGTGCCTTGTTCGCCGGGTCGAAGTTGCCCCAAGGCCCGAGCACGAAATCGAGCATGTTTTCCAGCGCCGTGTTGAGCGACGTGAGCGTGTTTTCGCGCCGGTCGCGGAAGCCGCACACCTCACGCGCGACATGCTCGAAGGTCTCGCTCAGCGGCTTCGCCTGCGAGACGAGCGCCAACTCGAAGCTGTGCTTCATGCCGGCCTCAAAACGCGACTCCTTCGTGCCGAGGAAGGGCGCGAAGACCAGCGGTTGTGCGTCGCCAGTCGCGTTGCGCAGCGTGACGCCGAAGCGCCGCGTCTGCGCGGTCGGCATCGCGAAGGGAAACTGTCGCGGCTCCGCAAGCACACCGAGCGTGCCGCTTTTCGTCTGCACGAGGCATCCTGGGATGGAGCAGATGTCATCGGGAATGAGAAAACTCTCCTCGGGCAAGCGCCGCCCGTTCCACACGAGCGGCTGGAACAGCTCGATAACGTCCGCCATTCGCGGAGCGGGCGCTCCGGCGAAAGCGACCGACCAAACGCCTGCTTTCTTCGCGGTGAACGTGTAGCGCAGCTTCCCTCTAGAAAGCTCGGCATCGAGTTCGATGGCCTCATGCGTGAACTTCAAATGCGTCACGTCCCCACGTTGTTCGATGCTCGGCTGCGTCAGCGCGATGACCTCGCCCGCTTTGAAAATATCACGCTCCACCGTTCCATCGCCGCGCTTCCATCCGACGAGATTGTAAATGGGCTTCGTCCATTTCACCGGCGCGATGGTGAGCGGCTCTTGCGAGTGGATGGCGATGAACTCGGGTCGAAACTCACCCTGCGCCTGAACGGCAACGGTGAAAGTAATGGCGATGAGTGCGAGCAGGCGTTGCATTGAGTTTGTGGGGCTGACGACTCACGCAAACAACTCGACCACCGGCTTGCCCTTGTCCGCCACCGTGAAGGGCCGACCGGAGGGTGAGTGCTCGATGTGTGTCAGGTCGATGCCCATGGCTTGCGCGATGGTCGCATTGCAGTCCTGCATGGTGACGGGCTTCTCCGCGACGTGCTCGCCGATTTCGTCGGACTTCCCGTGGACGTAGCCGCCTTTCACTCCTGCACCGGCGAGCCACCATGTGAAGACGCCGGGGTGATGTCCGCGCCCGGCGGTGACGTTGCTTATCTGCGGCGTGCGCCCAAACTCGGTCGCCATCACGACGAGCGTGCTCGCGAGCAGGCCGCGCTGATGCAGGTCTTCGAGTAGCGCCGCCATCGTTTGATCCGTGGTCGGCGTCATGTTCTCCATCGATTTGATCTGGTCGTTATGCGTGTCCCAGTTGTGCGCGTCCTCGACTTCGATGAAACGAACGCCGCTCTCCACGAGGCGCCGCGCGAGCAGGCAGCCTTTGCCGAAGGTGTGCGTGCCGTAAGCGGCGTGCGTCTTTTTGTCCTCGCGCGAAATGTCGAACACCTTCAGGTCCTCGCTCTTCATCAGTGCGGCGGCGTCCTGCTGCACTTTCAGATACGCGGCGGCATCGCGATGCGGCGTCTGTTGCACAAACCGACCGCCCATCGCCTGCGCCAGCGCGGTTCGCCGCACGAAATCCGACTCGGTGATCTTCGCCGGCAGCGCGGAGTTTTGCAGCCCCGCGCCGGGATCGACGATGGGCAGCGGCGCGAGGTGCGTGGGCATGTAGCCGCTGCGCGGATGCTGCGGACTGCCGTTGATGAGGATGTTGCCCGGCAGCACGGCGTTCGCGGAGCCGAGCAGCTTCACCGCCCACGATCCGAGCGACGGATGCGTGATGGTCGGCGTCATGAAATAACTCGTGAGCGCGAGGTAAGTCCCGCGATCGTGGATCCCGGTGCGGGACTGCAAAATTCCGCGCTGCCCGCAAAGGTCGCGGAGTCGGACTTCGCGCGGCGCACCGCGCTCGCACAGGCGGTGGGCGGACGCTTTGTGCAACAGACGCCGCATCGCGATGCCGCGGCGTATTTGAAAGTGCAGCAGGACGCCGCGGCGCTGATGAAGAGCGAGGACCTGAAGGTGTTCGACATTTCGCGCGAGGACGCGAAGACGCAGGCGGCGTACGGCACGCACAC
>JANPHH010000268.1:0-4840 GCA_031424375.1 Chthoniobacter sp.
TGTCCCATAGTTCGTCTCATCTTGACAGCGATTTAGAATAAGCGACCAGAATGAAGTCGAGGGACCTCGGATTGCAGAATGATCCATGATCCTCCAGAGGCCGAGGTCCCTCGGCTTCGTTACACTCCGCTCGGGATGACAGGTCGTCTTGAGCTCCGGTGCGCCCCCTAAACCTAAATCCAGAAATGGAAACCACCGGATGACACGGATGACCGAGCCCTTGGAATCACCCAATGGGTGATTGGTTGAGAACGAGGACACCCACCAATTTCTGAAATCCGTGTCATCGGTGCAATCCGTGGTTCCCCCTATCGCCGTTTTATGAGGTTCAGTTGGTGTGTTTTCTTGAGCGGAATGGAGGGAGCCCTGTGAACCTCACTTCACCGTCGCGAGGTATTCCACGACGTCACGCAAGGCGCGGCGGCCGAGCACTTCACCGAGAGCCGGCGGCATGGCGCTGGGGACGGTAGTTTTCTCTTTCACGAGCTCTTTGCGCACCTTCTCGCGCTTGCCATCGACGGGCGAAACGATCGTGAGTTCCTTGCCGTCGTCGGCATTGAGCAGGCCCACGACCATCTTGCCGTCGGTGAGGGTGAGCAGGACGTTTTCGAAACCGGGCGCGATGACCGCGTTCGGCTCCACGATGGATTGCAGGATGTAAGCGCGGTCCTTCTTTTTTCCGATCCCCGCGAGTTCCGGGCCGACGTCGCCTCCCAGCCCTTTCACCTTGTGGCAGCGCATGCAGGCCGCCTCGGCCTTTTCGGCAAAGATCGCTTTGCCGAGCTTCGCGTCGCCGCCCTCGAGGCAGTCGCTCCATTTTGCGAGCGGATCGTTTGCGGTCTTCGCGATGCGTTCGGCGAGGCGGGCTTTGAGCTGGGAATTGTCGCGCGACTCGACGGCCTCAGCGAGGTCGAGCCAGAGTCCACGCGGGAGCTTTCCGGCCTCGAGCGCATCGAACTGCGCGACGAGCACCTGCTCCGCCTCGGGCACCGTCTGCTGCGCGATGGTGGCGAGCGCCTCCTGCTGCTCGCGAATGCTGCCCTTGCCGAGCACTGCGGCATTTACCTCTACCGCGAGCTGCGGTGAGGCGCGGCCGGCGAGCTGGCGGGCGGTTTCGATGAGCGTCTTGTCGCCGGAAGCGAGCGCGGCGCGCACGGAATCGGCGAGGGCTGCGGACCCGATCGCATCGAGCGCACGGAGCGCTCCGGCGCGCGCCTTGCCGGTGTTCTTCGCATCGGCGAGGAGCGCGAGCAGCGCCGGTTCGGCGGTGGTGGCTTTGAGCGCACCGGCGAGTTGCGTCGCCGCGATGCGAATGGATTCGTCAACGTCCTTGAGCAGCGCGGGCAGGATCGGCGCGGAAGCGGCGAGCGCGGCTGTCGCGTTCCGCGTCTCGGGAAGCGGATGCCACACTCCGGTGACCCGGTTGCGGAAAAATGGCGCGTTCCAACTCGCGAGGGCATCGATCACGTCGAGGCGCACCGGGGCCGCGGCCTTCGCGTCCCATGCCGACGCGGCGAGGCGCTTTGCGGCGGCGGAATCACCGACGAGGTAGTTTGCATTCGCGATGCGGCGCGACATCGGCTCGTCGCCGGCGCGCACTGGAAGACTGGCGAGCTTCGGGAGCGCGTTGAGGATCGGGCCATCGTGAATCGCGCGGACCGCTTCGCCGACGATTGCCGGCTGCGCATCGGCGAGGAAGCGTGCGACCTCCGGGCTGGCCTGGCGGCGCAAGGCAAGGAGCGCGCCGAGGCGGATCGACTCGGACTTGTCCTTCGTCTTCGCCGCGAGCGCGGCGCCATCGGCATGCCGCGCGAGAGCGAGGACGGCGGCGTGGCGGATGAAGGGATCGCTGCCCGCGGTTTCGTGGAGCAGCTTGAAGAGCCCGGGCACGGCGTCCTTCGCCGGCAGGCGCGCGAGGGATTGCGCGGCAAAGAAGCGGACGCGCGGCGCGGGATCGGCGAGGAGTTTCGTGAGTGCGGGTACGGCGCTGTGAATCCCGCTGGAGCCGAGCACCTTCGCGGCCTGCGCGCGGACTTCGGCTTCGCGGCTGACGAGCAGTTTCGCGAGTGCCTCCTGCGCGGGCGCGGAGTTCACCGCGAGCTGGCCGCTGCCCCAGATGGCGTGAAGCCGCGCGAGCAGCGGGGCCGCTTCATCCGCAGCAACGCCGCCAAGCGCCGCGGCATCCGCTTTGCCCACGAGCGTAAACTGCGCGCCGATCCGCACGCGCTGATCGGCGTGACCGAGGAATTTCACCAACTCCGCGGCGGGACGCTGCTCGAATCCCGCGGCGAGCAGCACCTTCGTCTCCTGAACGATCGCGCTGGCGTCCACCACCGGATCATGGACGCGATAGATGCGACCCTTGCCGGTTTTTTCCCAGCCCTGGACCCAGTCGAGCACATACGCGCCGCCATCGACGCCGAACTGCACATCGCTCGGGTACAGCCCCCAGAGCAGCTTGCCGGTCATCTTCTTCTGCGAATTGTCCTGAAGGATGTCGCCGGGATTCTCCGCCGTGTAGCTCGCGCCGCGCGGCTGGATGGTGAAAGCGCGCACGCCGCCGGGGAAGTCGGCGTAGAAAAAATGATCGCGATATTTTCCCGGCAACCCCGTGCCCGGATACCACGCGATGCCTGCGGGACCGTGGCCGATGAGGCCCACGGGCGGGAGGATCGCGGCGTGGGTCTGGTTCACGTCGAGATGCCACATGCCCTCGCTGTTCCAGGGGCCGAGGAGGTTCGGCGTCTTGAGAAATTGCCAGCCGATGCGCCAACCGTAGTCGGCGCCGTCGACGATGTGCGTCCAGCGCGCCTTGTCGCCGCCGTCGGCGTTGTTGTCGCCGGTGAAGAGGTCGCCGAGGTCGTTGAAGGCGAGCGACTGCGGGTTGCGCAGGCCGATGGCCACGAGTTCGGCGTTGCGCCCATCGAGGTCGCTGCGGAAGACGGAGCCGCTGTCGGGGTTGTCGAGCACGGTGCCTTCCGGAGTGGTCACGCGAGCGCCGCAATCGGCGATGGTCCAGTAGACTTTGCCATCGGGGCCAAACTTCACGCCGTGCATATCGTGCCCACCGTAGGCGACGTGAACGGCGAAGCCACTGAGCACCGAACGCTGCTGGGTGGCGGCGCCATTTTGCTCCGCGTCGTAGCGCCACAGATCGGGCGCGCAGGTGTGGAAGACGATCCCGCCGCGCACGGCGACGCCGGCGCCGAGGCCGGTCACAGGCGTGCTCTTCACCGTGGCGTAAACCGTGGCGGTGTCGGCGACGCCCGCGCCCTTAGTATCGGTGAGCAGCTTCACGCGCTCGGCCTCGATGCCCCAATCGCGGAAGTCGAAGGTGCCGTTGCCATCGAGATCGGCCATGGCCTCGGCGGGCTTGCGGCCCGGCGCGATAGGGAATTTCGCCTCGAGGAATTTCAGCCTCTCATCGACGCTGCGCAGCGCGAGGTTCTCCAGCGTGAGCGATTCGTGTTTGCGGATGTCGGGGACGGAGGTGCGGCGACGATAGGTTTCGGCGACGAACGCGCGGCCCTTTTCATCGAAGGCAAACGCGACGGGATTCGCGAGCAGCGGCTCCGCGGCCCACACGTCCACACGCAGGCCGGGAGCGACGCTGAATTTTTTCAGCGCGGTCTCGGCGGTGTCGCTGAGCGAGACGTCGGCGGGAGCGCGGTCGTCGGGCTTCTTGCCGGTGGGGGCGCCGTGGCCTTCATCCGCGGCGAGTGCGAGCGTGGGGAAAATGAGGAACGCGAGCGGAAGAATCGGGAAGCGCATGGAGAGATCGGAGCGGAACGGTTGGCGGGGCGGGAAGGGTGCAACAGCCCGGCGCGTTTGTCACGGGTGCGGCGGAGGAGGGTTGGAGAAAACCACAGTCATCCTGAGCGGAGCGATGCGGGGTAAGGCGGATGGCTTCCTCGGGGTGCGGAGGGGCATCGCGCAGTCGTGAGTGGACCGGAACTCTTCAACAGCGTGTCATCCTGAGCGGAGTGTAACGGAGTCGAAGGACCTCGGCCATTGGACGATCGCTCAGTTCCCGGCAATCCGAGGTCCCTCGACTGCATTCTGGTCGCTTAGGCTTCCTCCATTCCGCTCGGGATGACAGGCGCTCATGGACTCTCGATATTCCCGCCTGGGATGACACGAACTGGATCGGGGCGCCCCACGATCTCATCCGCGCGCCACCGCGGGGCGTTCCTTTGACACACCCCGGCGCGCTCTTACACTCGCCGCTTCCCGCATGGCCTACTCGTCCACTTCCGAATTCATCTCCGCTCTCGAACGCGCCGGGGAACTGAAACGCATCCCCTTCCCCGTGGCCACGGAGTTGGAGATCACGGAGATTGCCGACCGCGAAATGAAGTCGCCCGGCGGCGGCAAGGCGCTGCTCTTCGAGCAGCCGACGGTCAATGGCGTGGTGTCCCAGTTTCCGCTCGCGGTGAACACGATGGGCTCGCGCCGGCGCATGGCGCTGGCGCTGAAAGTCGACTCGGTGCAGCAGCTCGCGGATCAGATGGCGCTCATCCTCAAAGCGAAGCCGCCCACTTCGCTCGCCTCCGCGTGGAAGCTCGCGCTGCAAGGTCTCGACTTGCTCAACGCGCGGCCGAAGCACGTCAGCTACGGGCCGTGTCAGGAGGTGGTGAAGATTGTTGGAGACCGGAGATCGGAGATCGGAGATCGGGCAGATTTCGAACTCCGAACGCCGAACTCCGAACTCCGATCTTCCATCTCCGATCCCCCCACCCTGCTCGATCTGCCGATCCTGAAGTGCTGGCCGCAGGATGGCGGGCGCTTCATCACGCTGCCGTGCGTTCACACGCGCGACCCGGACACCGGCGAGCGGAAC
>JANPHH010000269.1:0-3453 GCA_031424375.1 Chthoniobacter sp.
AGCGGGTAAGTCCGGCCGTCGTCGGGAATCCGCAGGGTGCGCTGAAAGGCGATGGCCAGGGCCGGGAACGACGCGTCGTGCAATCCGGCGGCGCGCAGATCCGCGGTGCGCAGGGCGGCTTCGATCTCGTCTGCGGTTAAGGTCTGCACCCGGAGCGTGCGCCGTGGTTAACGAAAAACTCTGTCATCCTGAGCTTGTGGAAGGACCTCTAATTTTTTGCGGGCGGAGGAGGGGCGGGGCGCCCCCCCGGCATGCGCTCCGCGCCGCCTCCGCCCACGGTTGCGAGAGATCCTTCGACAAGCTCAGGATGACATTTTTTCGATGCGGCGCTGCGCGTCAGTTAGGATGCCCGCCTGCCGCTCGACGTGGGCGCGGAGTTGCGGGGCGATTTCCGGGAAGGTGAACGAGAGGCGGTCGTCTTCGTAGGCGGGGCTTTCCAGCCCCGCTCGCGGCTCTGGGAAAAGCCGCCCACTTTGCTCACCAGTCGCCATCACGGATCTGGCGGGAGAGCGGCGGAGACGCGTTTGGCGGACACGCCGCGCACCGCGCGCAGGAGTTCCGTCACCACGGGGGGACGTGTTCGAGCAGATCGCTACCTTTCCGGCCAGCGCGAGTAGCGCATCAAGGACGCCACCCTCGCCGGGCTGCGGAACACTTTTCGCGAGAGCACGCCACACTTCCGTGAAAGGCGCACCCTTTCTTCTCGGCCTGACGTTCCGGGGTCTGCGTCGCTGCCGGGCTAGCTTCCCGTAGCGAGCGCCTCGGCAGTCGCGGGTTCGATCCACTTCCCGTGTTCACGGATGAGATCGGTGAGTCGATCCACCGCCTCCGCTTCGGGGATGTTGAACTTCACCGGGGTCTTGCCCACGTAGAGATTCACCTTGCCCGGCGCGCCGCCCACGTAGCCGAAATCGGCGTCGGCCATTTCGCCGGGGCCGTTCACGATGCAGCCCATGATGGCGATCTTCACGCCCTTGAGGTGCAACGTCGCGCCTTTGATTTTCGCGGTCGTGGTTTGCAGATTGAAGAGCGTCCGCCCGCAGCTCGGGCAGGCCACGTAGTCGGTCTTGAAAATGCGCGTCCCGGCGGCTTGCAGGATGTTGTAGGACACGCGCATCGCCTGTCCAGGACCGTGCTCGCCCTGGACGAGGATCGCGTCGCCGATGCCGTCGCAGAGCAGCGCGCCGATGTTTGTGGCGGCGGTGAGGAGCGTCGGGAGGAAGTCGGCCTGCGCGTCGGCGGCGGGATGGAGCGTGTCCTTCAGCAGGATCGGATGGCGCGCGTCGAGCTTTGCCGCGAGGAGGCGAAAGGCGGCGATCACGGGCAAATCGAGGCCGTCGCGGACGGTAACGACATTCACGAAGGCCGGGTCGTTGATCTCGGCGAGGGCGGAATCGTCGCGCGGATCGACCTCCCGGATTTCCGCCGACTCGTAAATGATCTCGGGCTGGTAGTCGCCCATCGCTTTCACCTTGTGCGCGATCTTGTCGAATTGCGCCTGGCGGATGAAGACGCGGACGAGTTCGTCGCCGCCGAGGGCGAGGTCGCCGATGGTCACGCGGGAAGTGGCGCGGCGGGCGTAGGAGAAGGGGTCGCAAGAAAGTAGGTGGGGCTTCCCAGCCCCACGGGGAGCAAGGTCGGACTGGGAAGTCCGACCCACATTGGCGACCAGCGCCTGCGCGACCGGGATCTCGTGGACGCTATCCTCGGTGAGCGAGACGCGGATGGTGTCGCCGATGCCGTCATTGAGCAGGCTGCCGATGCCGATCGCACTCTTGATCCGGCCGTCTTCGCCGTCGCCGGCTTCGGTGACTCCGAGGTGGATCGGGTAATTCCAATCCGCGCCTTCCTCCGCCAGCCGCGCGACGAGCAGCCGGTAGGCTTCGATCATCACCTTCGGGTTGCTCGATTTCATCGAGAAGACGACGGCGTGTTCGTCGAGTTCGCGGGCGATGCGGGCGAACACGACGGCGCTCTCGACCATGCCGAGCGGTGTGTCGCCGAAGCGGTTCATGATGCGGTCGCTGAGCGAGCCGTGGTTTGTGCCGATGCGCATCGCGCGACCGCGTTCCTTCATCGAGAGCACCAGCGGCGTGAAGCGCTCGCGGATTCGTTCCAGTTCGGCGGCGTACTGCTCGTCGGTGTACTCGACGATCTTGAACTTCTTCGAGTCGGCGTAATTGCCTGGGTTGATCCGCACTTTCTCCACCCACTTCGCCGCCTCCATCGCGGCCTCGGGTTTGAAGTGGATGTCCGCCACGATCGGCACCTCGCACCCGCGCGCGCGCAGCCCGGCGACGATGTGCTCCAAGTTCGCTGCGTCCTTCACGGTCGGCGCGGTGATGCGCACGATCTCGCAGCCGACCGCCGCGAGATCGAGCGTCTGCTGGATGCTCGCCGCGGTGTCCATGGTGTCGCAGGTGATCATCGACTGGACGCGGATCGGATTCGCACCGCCGATGCCGACGGTGCCCGCGCGGACTTCACGGGTTAGTCGCCGACGGTAGGTGTAAGGCGAGGGGCAATAGGTCACGGCAAACTCTCGTCGAAGCGAATTGAGACGATCAGATTCAGGTCGATGTTCTCGGTGATCGAAGGCGGCTCGAAGATCGAAATGCTGCGGCTGTCCGGTCCGATCATGACGAGTTCCGGGTTCGCCACCTTGAAGCTGCGACCATCAGCCAAAAACATCTCGAACGACGTGAGGACTGTCGACTGGAGCAAAGCCGAGATGGATTCGAGGCTCATTGATTGGCTGGCGAACCAATACGAAGTTCGACGATTTCCGCGGGAGTCAGCAGGTGAAGCCGCGCGCCTTCGTATACCCCGATTTTTCCCCACGGGGCAATGCCGAGCCGAAGCCTATCGATCACAGAAATAGCGCGTCCATCAGCCATAATGATGTCGAAGGGTCGAAACGGCTGCGCATTCCGGAGCGTCCGGATTTCTTCGATGCTCATGGTGGCAGGGTATCGCGGGCGGCGACTGCGGGCAAGGCGCCGCTACTTCGCCACCTCGACCTCGGGCGCTTTGCGGAACTTGATCCCCGGGCTCTTGTCGCCAAAGAACGGCAGGTCCTGCACGTCGAAGAAGGCGATGAAGACCATGAATCCGATAATGGTCAGCGCGCAGGCGGTCTGGACGAATTCGAGGAAGCGCACGTTGACCGGTTTGCGGCGGATGGCTTCCACGATGGCGAGCGTGATGTGGCCGCCGTCGAGCACGGGAATGGGCAGCATGTTGAGCAAGGCGAGGTTCACATTGAGCACGACGCTGAACCACAGCGCGCGCCGCCAGCCATCGGGGCTGACGAGGAAGTGGTAATACGCGTTCATCATCATCACCGGGCCGCCCATGTGCTGCACGCTGATGCCGCTCTTGCCAAAGATGACGGCGTCGAGCGTGTTCACGATGCTGAGCACACCGGCGCGGAGTTGCTCGACGGGACCCGGA